>NZ_JBIUXX010000072.1:0-7850 GCF_044744235.1 Pseudomonas sp. NPDC087346 | reverse complement strand
GATTGGTCGGCTGGCGGGCCGTCTTCGCTGGCAGGCCAGCTCCCGCAGGGATTGAGTACATCCACTGGAGATTGTGTCGGCTGGCAGGCCGCCATCGCGAGCAGGCTCACTCCTACAGGTGATTGAGTACATCCAACTGAGATTGGTCGGCTGGCAGGCCGTCTTCGCTGGCAAGCCAGCTCCCACAGGGATTGAGTACATCCACTGGAGATTGGTCGGCTGGCAGGCCGCCATCGCGAGCAGGCTCCCCCCTACAGAAAAGCAAAAACAAAGCAGCCCCGCGTTGCTTTTAACCACTCACAGGATGAGCGTTAGCTCGGCTGTGCTCTTGATCTTGATCTGCAAGGTCCGTCGGCAGGCTGAGTGGAGGGATTCATCCGGGGGTTGGCGCGCAGCGCCGTTTGGCGAAGCCAAATGCATCGAGAGGAGGTGCAGCGAAGCAAACCGTAGGCGATGCCCCCGGATGAATCCCGGAGCGAAGGAACCCCGAGCCTTAGCGAGCGGGCCGAACGTCAGGACAAAGCCTTTTTGGTTACTTTTTCGGCGTCTGGAAAAAGTGACCCGCCGTAAGGGCGGAACCCTAAGCAGCCACACCCGCAGCAACGGATCTTCCCAAAAATTCAAGGATGCTTAAGACTATTAAGCCTCATAGCCCCAATCACCAACTCATCCCCCTCCAGCTCAGCCAATCCCGCCGTATCAACCCGCTCAGGCGGATACCCAGCCCCATGCTGCAAATAACTAAGCAGATTCCCCACCAGAGGATTATGACTGACCAACAACACATCACTGACCGCCACCAATTGATCGGCAACCCGATCCGGATCAGCCTCAGGCTTCAGCCAATCAACCGTACGAATCTCCGGCTCAAACCCCAAAGCCTCCCGCACCAGTTGCGCCGTCTGCTGAGCACGCAAAAAAGGACTCGCATAAATCGCCGTCAACGGCTGCCCCACCAACTCAGTGGCGCTGCTCAACACCTCTTTACGACCATTCTCGGTCAACTCCCGCGCAGGATCAGGCTTCGACCCATAAGGCACCGCCTCGCCATGGCGCAATACCCAGATTTTCATAGTTTCGGTTCCTCATCCCGGGCCGGATGCGCTGACGCTGGCACCGCATGAGGCGCTTCCCCTTCCGGGGCACGCGGCGTTGGCCAGTCGGCAAACGGCCAGGGTTTCTGGTCGCTGTGGAAGCTGCCGAAACGACCGATCTGCGCCAGAAACTGACTCAGACTGTCGCCGAAATTCATCAGGCCCGCGTTCGGCGCGCCATAAATCAAACGATAGATCAGTTGCACCAGCACCACAGCGCCAAGGATGAACTGCGCCACTTGCCAGACCACTACATAGACGATCATCCACAACACCCGCAGGAGGATGGACTCGTATTTGGCTTCGGTTTTCGGATCGTTCATGGCTCGCTCCCTGCTGAATCAGTTGAAACCACTGGTGGAAATAAAATCGACGTCGGTTTTCGGCTCGCCACGCATCAACAGACCGATGACTTGCTCAAGCGTGCGCCCCTCGAACAGGATCGCATGCAGCCCGGCGACCAGCGGCATATAGACGCCGACTTCCTGGGACTTGGCTTTGAGCACCTTCAAAGTGTTCACCCCTTCGGCGACTTCGCCAAGGCGCGATACCGCATCCTCAAGGCTCAGGCCCTGACCAAGGGCGAAACCGACCTGATAGTTGCGGCTTTTCGGCGACGAGCAGGTGACGATCAAATCACCCACCCCGGCCAGACCGAGGAAGGTCATGGGATTGGCACCCTGATTCACCGCAAACCGGGTCATCTCCGCCAGAGCGCGGGTGATCAGCATGCTCTTGGTGTTCTCGCCCATTTCCAGCGCCACCGCCATGCCGGCAATGATCGCGTAAACGTTTTTCAACGCTCCGCCCAGTTCCACGCCGAAACGGTCGGCGCTGGCGTACACACGAAACGTACGGCCATGCAGCGCAGCCTGCACTTGCTGACACAGATCTTCGTCTTCACTGGCGACCACCGTGGCAGTCAGAGCGTGTTCGGCGATTTCCCGTGCCAGATTCGGCCCGGAGATCACGCCGATGCGTGCTTGCGGGGCGATCTCTTCGAGGATCTGGCTCATCAGCTTGAACGTGTGGGCTTCGATGCCCTTGGTCAGGCTGACCAGCATTTTGCCGCCCAGACGTTCGGCGTGGCTGGCCAGCACCGTGCGCAAGGCGCTCGATGGCAGCGCAACAAAACACAGGTCGCAGGCGTCGAGCGTGGCTTGCAGGTCGGTGACCGCGGTCACCCCCGGCAAAATCTTGATGCCTTTGAGATAACGCGGGTTCTCGCGATTGACCCGGATGGCTTCGGCCTGTTCGGGGTCACGCATCCACTGCAAGACTTGATGGCCGTTCTCGGCCAGTAGATTGGCCACGGCGGTACCAAAACTTCCGCCTCCCAGGACCGCAATCGGGCGCTGTTCAGTCATATGCAATCCGTTAATCCATACCAGTGGCGATGGCGGCATTATACGGGGCGGCCCAGTCGCGGCCAGCCCCTGCGTCAATTACCGACACCTGTAGGAAGAAGACCAATAAAACCGAGGAAAATGCCCGCAACGTGACGGAAAAATCGCTGTCGTCGGTTAACATGCGCGCCAATTATTTCGTATCAAGGTTGTGCAGTGTCCTTCGGTCCACCCTCCCCGCGTTCGTCCCTGTTGCTGGCGCTGCTGTTCAGTCCGGTTTTGCAGGCGGACGACCTGTTTGTCGACAACGAAGCACTGCCGCAGGTGCTGACCGCCACGCGCCTGAAACAGACGCCTGCGGAAGTGCCGGGGAGCATGACCGTACTCGACAGCGAACTGATCACCGCCAGCGGCGCCCGCGATATCAGCGAGCTGCTGCGACTGGTGCCGGGGATGATGGTCGGCAACATCAGTGGCAATCAGGCAGCGGTGAACTATCACGGCACCAACGCCAGTGAAGCGCGGCGCATGCAGGTGCTGATCGATGGCCGCTCGGTGTACCGCGCAGGTTTGGCCACGGTGGACTGGAGCGATATTCCGGTGGCCATCGAGGACATCGAGCGCATTGAAGTGTTTCGCGGCCCGAATACCGTCAGTTACGGCGCGAATGCGCTGATGGCGGTGGTCAATATCATCACGCGCAACCCGGCGGACAGCCACGGCACACGACTGAAAATCACCCGTGGCCAGCGCGGCATCAATGACTTTTATGCCAGTCAGGGCACCGGCTGGAATGGCGGCGATCTGCGTTTGTCGCTGTCCGGCCAGGAAGACAACGGCTTCGACAGCGACCGCAGCGGCGCCGACTATCGTGACAGTCGCCGCTTGAACCGCTTCAGTCTCGCGGTCAGTCACACCCTCAGCGATAACCAGAGCCTCGACTGGCAGCTCAACGCAAAGGACGGCACCAATCAGCGGCCGTACACCTATCACCCGGTGTTCTCGGGGATTACCGCTGCCGGGAATAATTCCGACGTCGACGCCAAGGATTACGCCGGCTCGGTGCGCTGGAATCTCGACATCAACCCTGATCACAGCCTTTATATACAAGGCTCGGCGCAGCACTGGGATCGTCAGCAGGTCTGGCGTGCCTGCGATGCCGAAGTGTCGTTCAGCCCGCAATTGACGCAACTGTGGCAGCTCAATCCGAATTACACCGAGCGTCTGGCGCGCAATATCACTCGTTTCACCGGCCCCGGCCCGGAGGCCGGCACCCCACAGGAAATGGCCTTGGCCCATCAAGTGCTCGATCAATGGCGCAATGGCGCCAGCCAGACTTTGTGCGGCGATATTGACCAGAGCGCCCGGGAATCGCGCTACGACCTCGAACTGCAAGACACCCTCAGCCTGTCCGACAGTCTGCGGCTGGTCAGCGGCATGAACTATCGTTATGACCGGGCCGATTCCGAGACCTACTTCAACGGCACGCTGGACGACACCACCTGGCGCGCATTCGGTCAATTGGAGTGGCGCGCCAGCGAGCACTGGCTGCTGCAGGGCGGCGCGATGTTCGAAGACACGCAACTGATCGGCAGTTCATTGACCCCGCGTTTCGCGATCAATTACCTGATCAACCCGCGCCACAGCCTGCGCGCGGTGTATTCGGAAGCGATCCGCTCACCGGACATGTTCGAGAACAACGTCAATTGGAGCTATCAGGTGAGCAAGCTGCGGCCCTCCGCCTACGGCCAGTCGTCAGCCCGCTATTTCGTCAAGACTCGCGGCCCCGGCGATCTTGATCAGGAACACATGCGCTCGCGGGAACTGGGCTACAACGGGTTTTTCGCAGAGTGGGGTCTGGCAGTCGACGTGAAACTGTTTTACGACGAAATCACCGGCATGATCAGCGAGCCGCTGCGCAACAACCAATACATCGCCAGCAACGCCAACAGCGCACGTTATCGCGGTACGGAAACCCAACTCGACTGGCGCCTGAGCAATACCGACCGCTTGCGCCTGACCTATGCCTACGTCGATGCCGAGGCGAGCAATCCACTGGATCAGCAATTCACCGCAAGCAACAGCGGATCTGCCGGATGGTTGCGCGATTGGGGTCAGGGCTGGAACAGCGCGCTCTTCTACTATGGCGACAACGCGCTGAACGGCTACCGCTTTGAACGGGTCGACACGCGCATCGCCAAACGCATCCCGCTGGGCAAGGCGCAACTGCAATTGGCCGGCGTCCTGCAACAGCGCCTAGACAATCAGCCGACCACCTTCGTCGACAACAATTATGACGAGCGCCGAGTGATGTACTTCAGCGCAGAGTTGGAGTTCTAGATGCGCCCGGGCAGGTCGCGGAGGATGCCAACCCTTGGCCACTGGCTGGCCGGGGCATGCCTGTTTTTGACTGCCTGGCTGCATGGCGTCGCGGTACAGGCCGCCGACATTCTGCTGACCGGTGCCGAAGAAAGCCCCGGGGTGCAGGCATTCGTGCAGGCACTGAGCGAGTTGCGCCCGACCGACACCGTACGTTTCCAGCCCTTGGCCAGCCTGCCAGCGCCGGGCAAGTTGCCGGGCAAACTGCGCATGATTCTGCTCGATCTGCCGAGCCTCGACTGGCGCCTGCAAGACACTCGCGGCCCGGCGACGCTGGTGCTGCGCATCAGTCGCCTGCAAGCCCGACAACGCCTGGGCAATGCCCAACCGCCACACTTGAGCCTGTTGTGGAGCGATCCGCCGTTGGGCCGCCAACTGCAATTGATCCGCAGAATTCTGCCGCAGGCGCGTCGAGTCGGCGTGCTGTTCGATCAGCACAGCGAGTTTTTGCTGGATGAGCTGAATCTGGCGGCCAAACCGCTGAAGCTGAAAATCGTCAGTCAGCGCTGGGACAACACCCTCGACAGCCGTCCGTTGCAAAGTGTGTTGAAAAAAAGCGACGTGTTGCTGGGGCTCGACGATCCAGACCTGTATAACCCGAAAACCGCGAAGAACCTGCTGCTCAGCAGTTACGCCCGACAAGTCGCGCTGATCGGCCCCAACGCTGCGTTCGTCCGCGCCGGCAGTCTGGCCAGCAGTTACAGCGATCAGGCCGATTGGCTGGCAATCCTCGACGACCTGCTTGACCGGCAACCCGCCGATTGGCCGCGAACGCTCTACCCCGAGCGCTTCAAAGTCTCAAGTAATGCGCAGGTAGCTCGTTCTTTAGGTATCGAGCCGATCGATGAAGTGTCTGTCGCCCGAGAGTTGGCTGAAGGAGAGCGCCACCCATGAGTTTGCGTCGCCGCTGGGACATCAACACCCGCACGCAGCTGATCAGTCTCGGCCCTGCGCTGCTGTTGACGTTGCTGCTGATCAGCTTCTTTACCTTCGTGCGGATTCAGGATTTGCGTCAGGAGCTGAACCACACCGGCCAACTGATCGCCAACCAACTCGCCCCCGCCACCGAGTACGGGGTGATTTCCGGTAACAACGAAGTGCTGGAAAGCCTGCTCAAGGCCACTTTGGCCACGCCGAACGTACGGTTCCTGGAAGTACAGGACAGCGCCAACCGGATTTTGGCTTATGTCGAACAGGCGTCCGACACCCACAATCGGCCACATCAGGTCGAAGTCTTCCAAGCGCCGGTACGCCTGCAACGGATCGCCCTGCACAACGATTTTTTTCAGGACGCCAAACTCGGCGCCAATGTGCCCAGCGAGGATTATCTGGGGCGAGTGATCGTCGGTCTGTCCAACGATGCCTTCAGTCAGCGCCAACAGGAAATCCTGCTCAAGGCCGGGATTCTGGCGCTGTTCGCCCTGCTCTTTACCTTTGTCCTCGCACGACGTCTGGCGGGCAGCCTGTCGCATCCGATTCGCGATATCGGCAACGCGGTCAAGGCGATTCAGGATGGCGACTATAAAACCCCGCTGCCGATTGTCGATGACACCGAACTCGGCGCGCTGTCGCAGCACATCAACAACCTCGCCAAGGCACTGGAACAGGCCAGCCGCGAACAGCATCAGGCGATGGAGCAACTGATCCAGACCCGCGAAGAAGCGGAAAAAGCCAACAACGCCAAATCGGATTTTCTGGCGATGATGAGCCATGAACTGCGCACGCCCATGAACGGCGTGCTAGGCATGTTGCAGTTGCTGGAAACCACCGACATGACCGAGGAGCAGGTCGAGTACGCGGCGCTCGCCTCTGAATCCACCGAGCATTTGCTCAAAGTCATCAACGATATTCTGGACTTCTCGCGTATCGAACGTTCGGAGCTGGAGCTGGAGCACATCGCGTTCAACCTGGCCGACCTGATCGGCGCCTGCGCCCAGTCGTTCCAGCACAGCGCGGCGCAACGCGGGCTGGATCTGCAATTGCGGATTCCCGACGATATGCGCGGTTTGCAGGTACAGGGTGATCCGACGCGAATTCGGCAGATTCTGGTGAACCTGGTGGGCAACGCCTTGAAGTTCACCGAGCGCGGCCGGGTAAGTATCGAGGCGCAATGGCAGTCGCTGGATCACGAACTGCTGTGGTTCACCTGTTCGGTGCGTGACAGCGGCATTGGCATCTCGGAGCAAAGTCTGGAGCTGATGTTCAATGCGTTCCAGCAGGCCGACAGTTCAATTTCACGTCGTTATGGCGGCACCGGCCTCGGGCTGCCGATTGCTCGCACCCTGGCCGAGCGAATGGGCGGTACGTTGCGGGCGCAGAGTGAGGAAGGTTTGGGTTCGGTGTTTACTCTGGAAATCCCGCTGGCGCTATATAAGCAGGCATTGCCGCAATTGACCGCCCCGCGCACGGCGAATGGCAACGGTCATGGCGAGGGTCGCAACGTGCTGTTGGTAGAAGACAACCCGGTCAACCAGACGGTTATCGAAGCGATGTTGCGCAGTCTGGGCTTTACTGTGAGCGTCGCCACCGATGGCGCGCAAGCGGTGCGCAGCGCCGAAGGCCGCGACTTTGAGGCAATCTTGATGGATTGCCGTTTGCCGATCATCGATGGTTACGAAGCGACCCGGCAGATCCGTCAACTGCCCGGCCGTGGCGAAGTGCCAATCATCGCGCTGACTGCCAACGCCCTGCAGGGTGATCGCGAGATGTGCCTGTCGGCCGGGATGAATGATTACCTGGCCAAGCCGTTCAAACGTAATGATCTACAGCAGATTCTGCAGCGATGGGTGCATTAGTGGGGGCCTTTCGACCATCTGTGACTGGCGTGAAAAGCGAAAGTGCGGCAGTCTTAGGCACCCGAACGAGCCTCAAAAGGGGCTTGAATAAAAATCTCAGTGCACAAGTGTACATTCATGTCCTTGGTGCTGTGACTTTCACCACAACGCAATAGTCTATGAGTAGGCTGCCGGTTCGAGGCATGAACGCTTCGAACGGTCGGGAAGATTTGCCCCACCTGCCGCATGGGATTATT
>NZ_JBIUXX010000071.1:2511-25947 GCF_044744235.1 Pseudomonas sp. NPDC087346 | reverse complement strand
GGTTGTTGGCAACCTGGGAGTCGGCGGTGGAGAAGAAGCCGTGGTTGCGCATGACGATGCGGCGCTCGTCGTCGGTCTGGCCTTCCGGGTCTTTCCAGAGGGCGATGTCGGCGGTCATGTTGACTTCTTGCGGCATCCAGTGGTTTGCGCAACCGTCCAGATACTTCTGCCAGGCCCAGTCGTACTTGAATGGCACGAGTTGGTTGAGGTCGGCGCGGCAGTTGATCATGCGCTTTTCGTCAACGGCGACACGGGCGGAGGCGCCTTCGAGTTCGGCGAGGCCTTCGGCGACGTCGAGAGTGTTCAGTGCAGCCTTGGCACGGGCCACGGCGGCCGAGTCAGATGCGGTGACGGCGCGGGCTTCCAGCGCTGCGGCGCCGCCGGCGTTGTCCAGGCGGTCCATGTTGGCTTCAGTAGCGTGGCCGGCGTTGGCGCCTTTCACTGCTGCTACTTCACTGTCTTCTTTGTCGAATTCGTCCCAGCTCAGCATGACGTGTCGTCTCCTGCGTGAGGGCCTGTCGCCCGTGTGAAACCTGATTTTTGGTTTTTCACACGGCCATACAGACCGCGTTGGATCTAAAGGAATCGTTTTTTGCAGCAGCTAAACGCAGGCAATAAAACAGAATTTTGTACGGGGTTCCGAGAGCCTCTGACGGGCGCAATCAGCGTTGGACGCTGCTGCGGGGCTTCAGACTGGCTATTGATCCCTGTAAGGGAATATTGCTGACCCGATTAGGGCCGCATTATAGGGAAAAAAATGCGTGTGTGGGGGAGGTCGAATTGGCGCAGGGCGGTCGAGCGGGAGGGGTATTTCTGTCGGAGCGAGGGTTTACAGGGCTTTCGCCGGGATTGGCCCCTGAGAATTTTTTTTCATTAATTTTTTCGCACGGCTTTGGTTGTTCAAGAAATGAGCAAAAAACCGCATTTTTCACTATATCTTGTGGTTTGCAACCCTTTTGAAGGACTACAGACACAACTGAGCCCGGCCGAAGCCGGGCTGGAATCGACCCTCAATGATGCGCTGAGAGGTCCAATTCGGTGCAGTCTCGAATCATCAATTGGTGCAGCCGTTGCCCATCACGCTGTAGCGCAGGATGTGGCGCTGGCCGGTGGAGTCGTCGTATTCCATTTTCATCGGGACAACTTCGCAGACATTCGGAACTTCGCTCATGGAGACAACTTTGGCGATGTCCAGATGGGTGGAGTAAGTGTATTCCTCGATAGCCGGTTGTTGCTGCGCGACATCAGTCGGGACCTCGTCTGCCATGGCGGTTGCGCACAGACTGCTGAGGGCCAGAACTAATAAAGCTTTCATTTCAAATTTACCTTTTTGAGGTCGAGTGGGGTCACGCAACCTTTTTGGGGTTGCGTGTGGAACTTCATCATTGGGTGTTTGATTAACGGCCTTCGTGGGGGCTGCAACGTTGTTAATCGGTTTGCCTTGTCGGCGAGGCGGATTCTAGGGAGGTGGGGTGTCGGTAAACAGACCGGGTTTTGATAAACACTTTTCACAGATTTGGTAACAATCCCGCCAAACCACCCACAAACCGTGTAGGAGCTGCGGAACGCTGCGATCTTTTGACTTTTGTTTTAAAAAGCGAGATCAAAAGATCGCAGCGTTCCGCAGCTCCTACAGGGAGAGTGTGGTTGCATTGGGCTTGTTACTACCATCGTCGAATGGTTCTATGGGTCCGGCCCGGCTACAACGGGGTCATACAAAAACAACTATTTCACCGAGGTAAGAAAGATGAGTGCGGCTTCTCTGTATCCCGTTCGTCCCGAGGTTCTGGCCAATACGCTGACTGACGAGGCGACCTACAAAGCCATGTACCAGCAGTCGGTCGTCAACCCTGACGGTTTCTGGCGCGAGCAAGCCCAGCGTCTCGACTGGATCAAGCCTTTCACCACGGTGAAACAGACTTCTTTCGACGATCACCATGTCGACATCAAATGGTTCGCCGATGGCACTCTGAACGTTTCCTACAACTGCCTCGACCGTCATCTGGCCGAGCGCGGCGATCAAGTGGCAATCATCTGGGAAGGTGACGATCCTTCCGAAAGCCGCAACATCACCTACCGCGAACTGCACGAGCAAGTCTGCAAACTGGCCAACGCCCTGCGTGGTCAGGATGTGCATCGCGGCGACGTAGTGACTATCTATATGCCGATGATTCCCGAAGCCGTGGTCGCCATGCTGGCGTGTACCCGGATCGGCGCGATTCACTCGGTAGTGTTCGGCGGTTTCTCGCCGGAAGCTCTGGCCGGCCGCATCATCGACTGCAAATCCAAAGTGGTGATCACTGCCGACGAAGGTATTCGTGCCGGCAAGAAGATCTCGCTCAAGGCCAACGTCGACGACGCGCTGACCAACCCGGAAACCAGCAGCATCCAGAAAGTCATCGTCTGCAAGCGCACTGGTGGCGACATCAAGTGGAACCAGCATCGCGACATCTGGTACGAAGACCTGATGAAAGTGGCCGGCACCGTTTGCGCGCCGAAAGAGATGGGCGCCGAAGAAGCGCTGTTCATCCTTTACACCTCGGGTTCGACCGGCAAGCCTAAGGGCGTGCAGCACACCACTGGCGGCTATCTGCTTTATGCGGCGATGACTCACGAGCGCGTGTTCGACTATCGTCCGGGCGAAGTTTACTGGTGCACCGCCGACGTCGGCTGGGTCACTGGCCACTCTTACATCGTCTACGGCCCGCTGGCCAACGGCGCGACCACGCTGCTGTTCGAAGGCGTGCCGAACTATCCGGACATCACTCGGGTGGCGAAGATCGTCGACAAGCACAAGGTCAACATCCTCTACACCGCGCCGACCGCGATCCGCGCCATGATGGCTTCGGGTCAGGCCGCAGTTGAAGGCGCGGATGGCAGCAGCCTGCGTCTGCTCGGTTCGGTGGGCGAGCCGATCAACCCGGAAGCGTGGGACTGGTATTACAAGAATGTCGGCAAGTCGCGTTGCCCGATTGTCGATACCTGGTGGCAGACCGAGACGGGCGGCAACATGATGAGCCCGCTGCCGGGCGCCCACGCGCTGAAACCGGGTTCGGCGGCGCGTCCGTTCTTCGGTGTGGTGCCGGCGCTGGTCGATAACCTCGGCAACATCATCGAGGGCGAGGCCGAAGGCAATCTGGTGATTCTCGATTCGTGGCCAGGTCAGGCGCGGACGCTGTACGGCGATCACGACCGTTTCGTCGACACTTACTTCAAGACTTTCCGTGGCATGTATTTCACTGGTGACGGTGCCCGTCGTGATGCCGATGGTTATTACTGGATCACCGGGCGCGTCGATGACGTGCTCAACGTGTCCGGTCACCGCATGGGTACGGCCGAGATCGAAAGCGCGGTGGTTGCTCACCCGAAAGTCGCCGAAGCGGCGGTGGTCGGTGTGCCGCACGACATCAAGGGGCAGGGCATTTATGTCTACGTCACTCTGAAGAATGGCGAGGAGCCGACCGAGCAATTGCGTCTGGAACTGAAAAACTGGGTGCGCAAGGAGATCGGTCCGATTGCTTCGCCGGATGTGATCCAGTGGGCGCCGGGGCTGCCGAAGACTCGTTCGGGCAAGATCATGCGGCGGATTCTGCGCAAGATTGCTACCGCTGAATATGACGGGTTGGGTGATATCTCCACCCTGGCTGATCCGGGTGTGGTGCAGCATTTGATCGATACGCACAAGACAATGAATGTCGCGTAAGCGGCAGGTCTGAGTGAGTGAAAGCCCCGTCCGGTGTATGCCGGGCGGGGCTTTTTTGTGTCTGTGGATGTTGAGTTGGCTGGATAGGCCTCATCGCTGGCAAGCCAGCTCCCACAGGTTTTGTTGGTTGTCTGAGATGGCGGCGCCGACCTGATTCCCTGTGGGAGCTGGCTTGCCAGCGATAGCGGTCTGTCAGGCACTGATGTAGTCCACTGCCTGATAACAAAACCACCCAGCCAATAATTATCGACCTGTGCCGTAAGACATTTCCCACTGTTACCCGCCCGCGTTCAAGTTACCAAATGTGTAACCGCGCGCCCCGCGACGGGGCGTTGGGAAACGCAAAGCCCCGTTTCAGGGCCTCAAAGCACCCTCTGAAAAATAAGACATAACCCCGCGCTTGCCGGATTAGAAGGGTTTGCGAATAATAGGCCCGCAATTTGCAGCATAGATCGGTTCATCGTCTTTTGCTCTTGCATGAAATTGCGGGGCTGTCAATGTGCTCGGTCGGGTTTCTCGGTGCATCTGTAATTAGTTGTCGCATTGAAGAAATATCGGCCTCGGGCCTGTCGTTAGAATGCCGATCACTCGCTCGTCGTGGTGGATGTTGAAATCCTCACCGGTTTCAATAGGAAATTTCCTGCTGACGCAGCACCGCTTTCCAGATTCAACCATTCGCATATTGGGCTGTTGCTCACTCTGCCGTTTTTGCCCTTTACCGATGGAGTCTCAAGATGAAGAAACTTGTGCTGCTTGGCGCCCTGGCACTGTCCGTGCTGTCCCTGCCATCCTTCGCTGATGAAAAGCCTCTGAAGATCGGTATCGAAGCGGCTTACCCTCCGTTTGCTTCCAAAGCACCGGACGGCAGCATCGTTGGTTTCGACTACGACATCGGCAACGCTCTGTGCGAGCAGATGCAGGTCAAGTGTGTGTGGGTCGAGCAAGAATTCGACGGTCTGATCCCGGCACTGAAAGTGCGCAAGATCGACGCGATCCTGTCGTCCATGTCGATCACTGAAGATCGCAAGAAGTCCGTGGACTTCACCAACAAGTACTACAACACCCCGGCACGTCTGGTCATGAAGGCGGGTACTCAGGTCAGCGAGAACCTGAGCGAGCTCAAAGGCAAGAACATCGGTGTGCAACGTGGTTCGATCCACGAGCGTTTCGCTCGCGAAGTCCTGGCCCCGCTGGGTGCCGAGATCAAGCCTTACGGTTCGCAGAACGAAATCTACCTCGACGTGGCTGCTGGCCGCCTCGACGGCACCGTGGCTGACGCTACCCTGCTGCAAGACGGTTTTCTCAACACCGACGCCGGCAAAGGCTTCGCGTTCGCCGGTCCGGCCTTCACCGACGTCAAATACTTCGGTGACGGCGTAGGCATCGCAGTGCGCAAGGGCGACGCCCTGAAAGACAAGATCAACACCGCTATCGCGGCGATTCGCGAAAACGGCAAATACAAGGCAATCCAGGACAAGTACTTCGCCTTCGATATCTACGGCAAGTAATACGTTTCTGCGACAAGTCCGAAATGGCGCAAGCAACAGGATCTCTGAGGTTTGCGCCATTTTTTCATCCCAACTTTCGAGGACCTGAATCATGTTGAAAGGCTACGGGGCTGTCATCCTCGATGGCGCATGGCTGACGCTTCAGCTCGCCTTGTCTTCCATGGCCCTGGCCATCGTTCTCGGGCTGATCGGGGTTGCATTGCGCCTGTCGCCGGTACGCTGGCTGGCATGGCTGGGCGATCTGTACTCCACGGTAATCCGCGGGATTCCCGATCTGGTGCTGATCCTGCTGATCTTCTACGGCGGTCAGGACTTGCTCAACCGCGTGGCGCCGTTGCTCGGCTATGACGACTACATCGACCTGAACCCGCTGGCCGCCGGTATCGGCACCCTCGGTTTCATCTTCGGTGCGTATCTGTCGGAGACTTTCCGTGGCGCGTTCATGGCGATTCCCAAAGGTCAGGCCGAAGCGGGCATGGCGTACGGCATGAGCAGTTTTCAGGTGTTCTTCCGGGTGATGGTGCCGCAGATGATTCGCCTGGCGATTCCTGGCTTCACCAACAACTGGCTGGTTTTGACCAAGGCTACCGCGCTGATTTCCGTGGTCGGTCTGCAAGACATGATGTTCAAGGCCAAGCAGGCGGCTGATGCCACCCGCGAGCCTTTCACCTTCTTCCTCGCAGTGGCGGCGATGTACCTGGTGATCACCAGTGTTTCGTTGCTGATTCTGCGTCAACTTGAGAAGCGCTACTCGGTAGGCGTAAGGGCGGCTGATCTATGATCTTCGACTACAACGTCATTTGGGAGGCCATGCCGCTGTACCTCGGCGGCTTGTTGACCACCCTCAAACTGCTCGCGCTGTCGCTGTTTTTCGGTCTGCTGGGTGCGCTGCCGCTGGGCTTGATGCGCGTCTCGAAGAACCCGGTTGTCAACGGCGCAGCGTGGCTCTACACCTACGTGATTCGCGGCACGCCGATGCTGGTTCAGCTGTTCCTGATCTATTACGGTCTGGCTCAGTTCGAAGCAGTGCGCGAGAGTATCTTCTGGCCATGGCTGTCGAGCGCCACGTTCTGTGCGTGTTTCGCTTTTGCGATCAACACCAGCGCCTACACCGCTGAAATCATCGCTGGCAGCCTGAAGGCTACGCCGAACGGTGAGATCGAAGCGGCCAAGGCCATGGGCATGTCGCGCTTCAAGCTGTACCAGCGCATCCTGCTGCCATCGGCCCTGCGCCGGGCGCTGCCGCAGTACAGCAATGAAGTGATCATGATGCTGCAGACCACCAGTCTGGCGTCCATCGTGACCCTGATCGATATCACTGGCGCAGCCCGTACGGTCAACGCGCAGTTCTATCTGCCGTTCGAGGCGTACATCACCGCTGGCGTGTTCTACCTGTGCCTGACCTTCATTCTGGTGAAGCTGTTCAAGCTGGCCGAGCGTCGCTGGTTGAGCTACCTGGCCCCGCGGAAGCACTGATATGGAACGCATTGACCACGTTTTGCCATGGAGCCACCTGGGCAGCGAGCGCAAGATTTCGGTTTTCCGCTTCGGAAACGGTGAGCGCAAGGCCTACATTCAGGCCAGTCTGCACGCCGATGAACTGCCGGGCATGCGCACCGCCTGGGAGCTGAAAAAGCGCCTCGGCGAACTCGAAGCCAAAGGTCTGCTCAACGGTGTGATTGAACTGGTGCCAGTGGCCAACCCATTGGGTCTTGGCCAGTTGCTGCAAGGCAACCACCAGGGCCGGTTCGACGCCGGCAGCGGCAAGAATTTCAACCGCGATTTCGTCGAGCTGAGCGCGCCGGTTGCGGCGGCATTGGCTGACAGTCTCGGCGACGATCCGCACGCCAACATTCGCCTGATCCGTCAGGCGATGGCCGATCATCTCGCGGCATTGCCCGAGGCGAGCAGCCAGTTGCAAGGCATGCAGCGTGTGTTGCTCAGCCATGCCTGCACCGCCGATGTGGTGCTCGATCTGCATTGCGATGCCGAGGCCGCGCTGCACATGTACGCGTTGCCGCAGCACTGGCCGCAATGGCGTTCGCTGGCTGCGCATCTGAATGTGAAGGTTGGTTTGCTGGCGGAAGATTCCGGCGGCAGCTCCTTCGATGAAGCGTGCTCGTTGCCGTGGTTGCGTCTGTCGCGCCAGTTCCCGGATGCGCAGATTCCACTGGCCTGTCTGGCGACCACCATCGAACTCGGTGGCCAGGCGGATACCGGTCGCGCCGAAGCCGAGGCTTACGCCGAAGGCATTCTGGCGTTCCTCGCCGAGCAGGGCCTGATCACCGGTGAGTGGCCGAACGCGGCGCATGAACCGTGCGAAGGCATGCCGTTCGAAGGCACTGAATTGCTGTTGGCACCGCACCCGGGTGTGGTGAGCTTTTTGCGTAAACCCGGCGAGTGGGTTGAAGCCGGTGACGAGATTTTTGAAGTGATTGATCCTGTGTCCGATCGGGTCAGCACGGTGTGTGCTGGTACGTCCGGGGTGCTGTTTGCCATTGAACGGCTGCGATATGCCCAACCCGGTTTCTGGCTGGCCAAGGTGGCGGGGCGCGAAGCGCTGCGTCACGGGCGCTTGCTCAACGACTGACTGACTGTTTTTGTGAGAACCGACCGCATGTACAAACTTGAAGTCCAAGACCTGCATAAACGCTATGGCAGTCACGAAGTGCTCAAGGGTGTGTCCCTGAAAGCGGCAGCCGGCGATGTGATCAGCATCATCGGCTCCAGTGGCTCCGGCAAAAGTACTTTCCTGCGTTGCATCAACCTGCTGGAGCAGCCGCACGCGGGCAAGATTCTGCTCAACAACGAAGAGTTGAAGCTGGTGGCAAACAAGGAGGGCGCGCTGAAAGCCGCTGATCCCAAGCAGCTGCAACGCATGCGTTCGCGCCTGTCGATGGTGTTCCAGCATTTCAACCTGTGGTCACACATGACCGCACTGGAAAACATCATGGAAGCGCCGGTTCACGTCTTGGGCGTGTCCAAGGCTGAAGCCCGCGAGAAGGCCGAGCACTACCTGAACAAGGTTGGCGTGGCTCATCGTAAAGATGCATTCCCTGGGCATATGTCCGGTGGCGAACAGCAGCGTGTGGCGATTGCCCGGGCGCTGGCGATGGAGCCGGAAGTGATGCTGTTCGACGAACCGACCTCGGCGCTTGACCCGGAGCTGGTGGGCGACGTGCTGAAAGTCATGCAGGCCCTCGCTCAGGAAGGCCGCACCATGGTTGTGGTAACCCACGAAATGGGCTTCGCCCGTGAAGTGTCGAACCAGTTGGTGTTCCTGCACAAAGGTGTGGTTGAAGAAAGCGGCAACCCGCGTGAAGTGCTGGTCAATCCGCAATCTGAACGTCTGCAGCAGTTCCTCTCGGGCAGCCTTAAGTAATCGCTGCCGTTATGCACCAAATTAGGTCATGCTTCGCGACCTAGAGGCTGACCAAAATCCCCTGTGGGAGCTGGCCTGCCAGCGATAGCGGTGAACCAGATTGCATGTCTGGTACAGATATGCAGCCATCGCTAGCAGGCTAGCTCCCACATGTGATCGGTATTGGTTTCAAGATTTGTGTTCATTTACGGGCTAGCATTGGCCCATGCCTTCATCACTGTTTTTCGCTTTCGGATTGCCCGCCCATGACTGCCCATCGAATTGGTTTCCTGATTTGGCCCAGCACTAAAGCGTTGACGCTGGCGCTGGCGGAGGAAGCCTTGCGTGTTGCTCAGCGTGTGCATCCGGACGTGGTCTACGAGTTGTCGTTCTTGCAGGCCGAACCGCCGACCGAAGGTGCCTGGCAATTGCCTGGCGAACCCTGGGCCGGCAAGCTGGAAAACTTCCAGAAGCTGTTTTTGCTCGCCGATGAGCCGCCGACCACTTTGGCGCCGGCACTCAGCAGTACCCTCAAGCAATTGGTGCGTGCCGGTTGTGTAATCGGCGGTCTGTCGGCCGGTGTGTATCCGTTGGCGCAACTCGGTTTGCTCGACGGTTACCGTGCAGCGGTGCACTGGCGCTGGCAGGACGATTTCGCCGAGCGCTTCCCGAAAGTCATCGCTACCAGCCATCTGTTCGACTGGGATCGTGATCGTCTGACCGCGTGCGGCGGCATGTCGGTACTCGACTTGTTGCTGGCAGTGTTGGCCCGTGATCACGGTGCAGAATTGGCCGGTGCGGTCTCCGAAGAACTGGTGGTCGAACGCATCCGTGAAGGCGGCGAGCGTCAACGAATTCCATTGCAGAACCGTCTCGGCTCCAGCCATCCAAAGCTCACCCAGGCGGTGTTGCTGATGGAAGCGAACATCGAAGAGCCACTGACCACCGACGAAATCGCCCAGCATGTCTGCGTATCGCGTCGGCAACTGGAGCGGATCTTCAAGCAATACCTCAACCGCGTGCCGAGCCAGTACTACCTGGAACTGCGCCTGAACAAGGCCCGGCAGATGTTGATGCAAACCAGCAAGTCGATCATCCAGATCGGTTTGTCGTGTGGCTTCTCCTCGGGGCCGCACTTCTCCAGCGCCTACCGCAACTTCTTCGGCGCCACGCCACGGGAAGATCGCAACCAGCGACGCAGCAGCAGCCCGTTCGAGTTGTCGTCGGTGCCTGCGGAACGCGGTTGACGCGTCCGCAAGCGAGCCCGGCGATCATTCGTCTACGTCGGATTCTCCTGACGTGGACACCTCCATCTCTGCCTGATCAATGACGTCCTGCACGCCAAAGTCTATGTGGGTCTTTTTGAAATAGGCGAGCAGTCGCTCAACGCTGACCGCTGAAAACGGATTATTCCTGAGGCTGATTTTTTCCGCAGCGTCCACGCTCAGCTCCAGAATATCGTTGGGGATTTCGGTGATCGCGTTGTCATTCAGTGCCACCAATTCCAATTGTTCGAGTTTCAACAGGCCTTGTGGCAGCGTGCTGATGCCGGTGTTATCCAGCAGCAGTGTCGACAGACCAGTCATCTGACTGACGTCCGGGGTCTGATCAAGTGGGTTATCGCTTAGATCCAGGTTATCCAGACGTTCCAGTTGTGCGAGCTCCAGAACAGTCTGGCGACTGAGGGTGATGTGGCATTCCGACAGCGATAGATAGGTCAGATCTGCCATCCGGAATATCGCTGCGGGTATCTGTCCGAGCTGGTGCTGGTGAATCGTCACGCTTTGCAGCTCGGTGAATGCCTCGAGAAATCTCGGGATTCCGACGGTGCGCCCTGGAATGCCTCTCATGTAGAGGTGTGAGACATGACTGAAGTCTGCATTCAGTACAGGCAGTTCGCCGGTGATGACAACTGACAGGTTCAGTTCATGGGTTGGGCGGCTTTCCGGATCGAAGTCATCCTGTTCGCTTACACGACGCCAGCACTGCTCCAGCAGAGACTTGAATTCATCGCGTGCCCCCTGTTCGTTCAGCACTTGTTCAATTGTGAACGGCTCGCCGCTGATTGGGTGAATGGCGGGGAGGTCGGCAGTCCAGATCGCAAGGTTGTCGCGCAAGCCGTTGAACTCGGTCTCGAGCCGTGCGAGTTCGACCCTGCCTTCGGCCAGTGTCCCGGGGAGCAGGTAAAACAACTCGCTGGCCTGTTCTTGATCCATTTGGGTGTACAGCGCTTGCACACGATTCAGGTCGGCTGGTTCAGCCAGAACGCCGAAGTCCTGACGGGTTTCGCCAAAGTGGCGTTTGATACGTTCACGGTCCGCGGCACCGATCGGATTCCCTCCCAGATCGAAACCCTCCGGAACGCGGCTGGGCAATTCGAAAAGAGCATCGGGCAACGACGGAATTCGGTTGTCATTGAGCAATGCGGTACGTAAGTGAGGGCGACTAAGCAGACCTGTCGGCAGATCGGCAATTGCGGTTTCCGACACGTCTATGTATTGCAGGTTCGACATCTTTTCGACATTGGGTGTGAGTCCGAGCGGGTTCTTGTAGAGGTCCAGTGTTCTGAGCTGCGTTTGCGCCGCAAGGTTGGCCAGGCTCTCGGGTGTAAGGGTGACGCCGCAATCGGCAAGAATCAGCTCGCGCAGGTGCGGCGAGCGGTTGATCGCCTCCGGCAGGCGCCCCAGGCGGAAGTTGCGTAATGCCAGGCGACGCAGGCCGGAAAAGCAGTTGAGGAATCCGTGCAGGCCGCGCGTGCTGTTGACGCCTTCCATTGTCAGGAAGTCGACATGGCTGAAGTCCACTTCCAGTTGCGGTAGCTCACCCAGTATCGGTTGGGACAAGCGCAGATCGATCATCAGATCGCCGTCGGCTGGAATCGACACCTGCTGTTTCCAGCAGTCGAGGATATCGACCCGCATCTGCCTCCGGCGATGTCGCTGGATGGCCTGTTGTTCTGCTGTGAACCGGGTGCCGGTTTCGGGGTGAAGCAGGGGAATGGCATCGATCCAAGGGTTCAGAATATCGTCGAGCCGGCCACGCTCGACAATCAGCCTGTTCAATTCCGCCCTCGGCCCGTTGGGATGGCGCTGCAATCGTTCGACAAATGCTTCCAGCTCTTCCGGCAGTAAATGCGGCAGCAACCAGTGGGCGTGGGTCTGCAAGGTTGGAGTGTTGACCGGCAAACGCCGAAAGCCGGTTGTCCCGCCCAGCAGTCGCATGACGGCCGGATCGTAAGCCGGTTTGAGGTTCTGGTTTTGCGCGAGCAGTGTCAGCAGATTTTCGCGGCTCAAGACGTGATCACGAGTCAGCTGTTTGAGCTTTTCAGCTTCACCGATGTGGATGTTCAATGCCGTGCGTTCGGCGTCCGGCAAAGCCTGCAACAGGCTGGAAAATAGCGAGTCGGGCGCACTGAGTTGTTCACCGAGATCATCGAAGGGCTGGTAATCGCCTTGCTCGGTCAGCACCAGCACTTTGCGGATCATCGCGTCCTGCGGGCCGATACTGTCGATGAGCTGCCCGGTATGCGTGTAGTGCCTAACTTCCAGGCGCAACGGTTGCGACCATCCCGGCAGTTGAGGCAGTGAGTGGAGTACCAGTCGATCGGTGTCGAGGTTGTTTTGTGTGGCCTGCAACTCCAGTCCTTCGAGTGCTCGTGTCGCCCGCACTTGCAGGCCAGTCTGCTGGCTCAAATCGACAAGTCGGCTGGAAACGGTTCCACGCTGCAGTTGCTGGCGCTCGGCGTCTGTTGAGGTTTCGAGTATCGATTGCGCCAGCTCCTTTGGCAGGCCGGGTTCGGCATCCATCAATGTCTGAGTCAGTGAGCCAGCGCCGCCTTGCAGTTTTCGGTATCGATCCTCGAACAGGCTTTGCCGTTTGCGTTGTGCAAGCTCGGCAACTATGCCGCGCAAGGTAGATGCACGAGCCTCGGGAGATGGAGCAGGGGTATGGGGTTTTTCGTCCAGCAGCGTCCGCGTTTCCGATTCCGACAGGCGTTGCAGGGAGGTCTTGAGCAGGTCGCCATTTTCCAGCCTGGAAATTTCGATTTGCACAGGCGTGACATCCTGCGCGGGGTTGCGCCAGATTGTTCTGCCCTGACGGTCAATCAGTTGGATGCCTTTGTCGGCTGGCCAATAGCCGTTCTCATGCAGCAATTGCAGTTGGGTTGCGGGATCGGCCAGCAGGTAATCCTCGGCGTGAGCGCTGCCGATTTGTTCGATGAAGGTTTGAATGTCATGGTCGATCTGCCATCGCTGAAGTGTGTCCGCCAGCAGCGGTGGCACTTGTCCGAGTTCGACATGCATCTGGCGCAGGATGTTTTCCTGGCAACCGCTGATATTGAGTAATCGTTCTTGCAGGGCCGGGGAGAGGCGTTGCATTTGCGGGCCGCAGCGGCGCAGCACTGTCGCGCGATCCCAGCTCAATGGCTGGTCGAGGGCGGTTTGCCAGGCACCGGCCTTGTTGTGTTTGAGTGCGGGTTTGTAGGCATCGGGTCGGGCGGGATGGTCGATGCGATATTGGCTGGTCTGTGGGTCCTGGCTCACTGCGTAGAGTTTGTCTTCGAGCGCCAGCAGGGTTTTGCCTTGTCGGGTATGCAGGCCCAACGTGTCGGATCGTGCGTCTTTGGGCAGGTCACCCGGCAATTCGTAAGGGCGCAGGTCGGGTTTCCAGTAGCGCGACTTCCCGGCTGACAGATTGGTCGGAACGAACCGATCGATGAACTCGGTAATTCCGGTGGGCAGCAGCGTACGAAACTCGCCGGCAGCGATTGCGCCCCCTGCTGCAAAGGTACCCAATTGCACAACGGATTCTACGGCGCCCATGAGATGTTCGAACGCTTCGCGGGGCAAGCCTTCGGTCCAGTCGACGATGCTTTCGAAGGTTTCGTCGAGTAATTGGTAGGCGGTATAGGCCAGCATCAGTTCGCCGAGAAATGGCACGAATGGCAACGCCACAAATGCCACGATATTGAGCAGCGTCGAGGCTATCTCGGTGAAAGAATCCCACAGTGCCCAGCGAGCCTTGCTGTCGACCGTCGCAGTCGAAACCGCAATGACGCGTGCATCGTTGAGGATCTTGTCGAGTTTGCGTCGGTAGAGATAAGCCCACAGGTCGCCTTTGATTGGCATCCCGGCAATTTGCAGAAGAGGCCGCTTTGCCGATTTCTCGCGCCAGGTCGGCAACGAGTCGCCGAGCAGAACCGGCTGCCAGGTGATCGGGGCCAGACGCGCATTCAATTGGCCGAAGAAATGCCCACGATCTTCATGGTCGATGAACCTGCTGAAAAAAATCTGGTAGTCAGAATCGCGCAGTCGCAGCGTCAGTTCTTCAGCGAAAGCCCCCGCGCTGGGGTACTCCTTGATCGGATGTTCGGGGTCATCGGGTATATAAGCGACGACCCGTGACACCACCGTTGCGCTTTCCAGAAGGGGTGCAAAGAGCAGGATGCCGGTCAGAGGGGCGTTCATGATCGTCAACGCGTGACAATGCCAGGCCTGGCGTTTCACGCGCAGATATTGCAAGCCATCGAGCAGGCCAAGAATCAGGCGATGGATTTCGCCGTCCAGTCTGTTTTGCATATGCGCCATTTGCAGGGCTGCTACCAGTGCGGTTTTTTCGCTGGCGCAGACGTCGGGCTGCAAAATGGCGGCGACCAGCGGGTTGCTGATACCAAGATTGTCTTCCAGGTATTCCATGTAACGCTTGCCGATATCCAGTTCGCGACAGAGTCGGGTGAACGCGGCAATTGGCATTTGCTTGTGGATGTCGGGCAGGTTGCTGAACCGCCCCTCGGTTGAAGGCGGACTGATATAGGTGGAGGCGGGATCGAAGGCGTCGTCTTCGGTTTCATTGCTTTCGAAGTTGTGCAGGACGGCGTCGAGCAATGAGACGGTCCATATCCGCGCCGCGCCCGACTTGAGTCGCAGCCACGGCATGCGTTCGGGTAGATAGAGACGCAAAAAAACCTGCTCGACATCCAGGTTCAGGCCAAAGCGTTTCTCGATTTCCGCATGCAACAGTGGGGTGGCGAAGGTTTTTGCGTTCTGCAGATGTGCAAGGCGTTGGTCTGTGCGGTTTTGTGCGGTCCAGTGTGAGGCATTGAGTGTGCGCAGCTTTTCATGCTGACTGTGCGAAGCTCGCCTGAGGCTGGCGACCAGCAACGGATCGGCCTGTGTCAGCGCCTGGCGTTTTTGTGTTGATGCTTGAACCAGCCATGCCGGAATGGCATCGAGCAGAGGCTGATAGTGCCGGTCCTGCCGGGGCAGCAGCAACGAGTCGGAAAGTGTCGCGAGGGAGGTGGTGTTTTCGTCAGTCATGGAGACGGCCGTTTGCCTTGGAAAGACCCATAGCAAAACCCGTGAATCACATCGATGTGCGGTACATATATACCGCACCTCGAAAAACACTCTCCGATAAGATCCCGGCAGTCTGCGCAAACGGCGGCGCGCAGTTTAAACTGCGCCTTTGCGACCCTATATGTCGCATTGCCGTAAACCCGGGAAAAACCGGGGTTTGCGCTATAAGAAGTTGTCGCTTGGCGGCAAGGCCGGGCTGAAAACTGTCCTTACAATCCCCCCATCGCTCGCCAGTTTCAGGCGGGTGGCCATCATCAGGAGACTCCGATGTACGTTGAGCACGCTGCGGTACAACGCGCCGATTTCGACCAGGTAATGGTTCCAAACTACGCGCCTGCCGCTTTCATTCCGGTGCGTGGCGCCGGTTCCCGCGTCTGGGATCAGGCCGGTCGCGAGCTGATCGACTTCGCCGGCGGGATCGCCGTCAACGTATTGGGCCACGCGCATCCGGCGCTGGTCGGTGCCTTGACCGAACAGGCCAACAAGCTGTGGCACGTTTCCAACGTGTTCACCAATGAGCCGGCCCTGCGCCTGGCACATAAGCTGATCGACGCCACGTTCGCCGAACGCGTGTTCTTCTGTAACTCTGGCGCCGAAGCCAACGAGGCCGCTTTCAAGCTGGCCCGTCGTGTCGCGTTCGACCGTTTCGGCAGCGAGAAGTACGAAATCATCGCCGCGCTCAACAGCTTCCACGGCCGCACCCTGTTCACCGTGAACGTCGGTGGCCAGTCGAAGTATTCCGACGGTTTCGGTCCGAAAATCACCGGTATCACCCACGTTCCTTTTAACGATCTGGCCGCGCTGAAAGCTGCCGTTTCCGACAAGACCTGTGCGGTCGTGCTCGAACCGATCCAGGGTGAGGGCGGCGTGCTGCCGGCCGAACTGGCTTACCTGCAAGGTGCCCGCGAACTGTGCGACGCGAACAACGCGCTGCTGGTGTTCGACGAAGTGCAAACCGGCATGGGCCGCAGCGGCAAGCTGTTCGCCTACCAGCATTACGGCGTGACCCCGGACATCCTGACCAGCGCCAAGAGCCTGGGCGGCGGTTTCCCGATCGCGGCGATGCTGACCACCGAAGCGCTGGCCAAACATCTGGTCGTCGGCACCCACGGCACCACTTACGGCGGCAACCCGCTGGCGTGTGCAGTGGCCGAAGCAGTGATCGATGTGATCAACACCCCTGAGGTGCTGAACGGCGTCAACACCAAGCACGACAAGTTCAAGGCACGCCTTGAGCAGATCGGCGAGAAGTACGGCCTGTTCACCCAGGTACGTGGTCTCGGTCTGCTGATCGGTTGCGTGCTGAGCGATGCCTGGAAAGGCAAGGCCAAGGACATCTTCAACGCCGCTGAAAAAGAAGGCCTGATGATCCTGCAAGCCGGCCCGGACGTGATTCGTTTCGCTCCAAGCCTGGTGGTTGAAGACGCCGATATCGATGCCGGTCTGGATCGTTTCGAACGCGCTGCCGCCAAGTTGACGCAAGCCTGATAGACCTTTCGGCACCTGAGCATCTCAGGCGCCGATCCAAATTTTTATGCCGGGCTGGATAGAAAGTGTGGGAGCTAGCCTGCTAGCGATGAGGGCCTTACGGCCAACATCATTGTCGTCTGTCAGGACGCCATCGCTAGCAGGCTAGCTCCCACAGTTGACTCTGAGTTGGTTCAGGGACGGCCCGGGAATTTCATCTTCTGTGAATTTATAAAAGAAAGGAGTGACACCATGCTGGTGATGCGCCCTGCGCAAATGGCTGATCTGGGCGAGGTACAGCGTCTGGCTGCGGACAGCCCGATTGGTGTCACTTCCTTGCCGGATGACGTGGAACGTCTGAGCGACAAGATCGCCGCGAGCGAAGCCTCGTTCTCTGCCGAAGTGAGCTTCAACGGCGAGGAGAGCTACTTTTTCGTTCTTGAAGACAGTACCACCGGCAAACTGGTCGGCTGCTCGGCGATTGTCGCTTCGGCGGGTTACTCCGAGCCGTTCTACAGCTTTCGCAACGAGACCTTCGTGCACGCTTCGCGCGAGCTGAAGATCCACAACAAGATCCACGTGCTCTCGCAATGCCACGACTTGACCGGCAACAGTCTGCTGACCAGTTTCTACGTGCAGCGTGAACTGGTGGGTTCGCCTTGGGCCGAGCTCAACTCCCGTGGTCGTCTGTTGTTCGTTGCCAGCCATCCTGAGCGTTTCGCCGATTCGGTGGTGACCGAGATCGTCGGTTACAGCGACGAGAACGGTGATTCGCCATTCTGGGACGCCATCGGTCGCAACTTCTTCGACCTCAACTACGCTGCCGCCGAGCGTCTGTGCGGGCTGAAAAGCCGTACGTTCCTCGCCGAGCTGATGCCGCATTACCCGATCTACGTACCGCTGCTCCCGGATTCCGCCCAAGAGGCGATGGGCCAGGTGCATCCGCGTGCGCAGATCACCTTCGACATCCTGATGCGCGAAGGCTTCGAGACCGATCATTACATCGACATTTTCGACGGCGGCCCAACCCTGCACGCTCGCGTTTCGGGGATTCGTTCGATTGCCCAGAGCCGCGTGGTGCCAGTGAAGATCGGCGAGCCGGTCAAGGGGGCCGGGCGCCAGTATCTTGTGGCCAACGCGCAGTTGCAGGATTACCGCGCGGTCTTGCTCGAGCTGGATTACGCGCCGGGCAAACCGGTGACCCTGGATCTGGAAGCGGCCGAAGCCTTGGGCGTCGGTGAAGGTGCCAGTGTGCGCCTGGTGGCGGTTTAACGCCTTAGCGAGTTTCACGGGTGGCGCAAGCGGCCCGTTTGAGGAGATAGCATGATTGTTCGTCCCGTACGCAGCAGCGATTTATCCGCTCTGATCGACCTGGCCCGCAGCACTGGCACCGGCCTCACTACCTTGCCGGCCAACGAAGAGCGCCTGGCCCATCGGGTCGGCTGGGCCGAAAAGACCTTTCGCGGCGAAGCTGGCCGTGGCGATGCGGACTACCTGTTCGTGCTTGAAGATGACGATGGCCGCGTGGTGGGGATTTCTGCCATCGCCGGCGCGGTCGGTATGCGTGAGCCCTGGTACAACTTCCGTGTCGGTCTGACGGTCAGCGCTTCGCAAGAACTGAACATCTATCGCGAGATTCCGACGCTGTTCCTGGCCAACGACCTGACCGGTAATTCCGAGTTGTGCTCGCTGTTCCTGCACGCCGATTACCGCACCGGCCTCAATGGCCGCATGTTGTCGAAGGCGCGGATGTTGTTCATCGCCGAGTTTCCTGAACTGTTTGGCAACAAGATCATCGCCGAGATGCGCGGTGTTTCTGATGACGCAGGTCGTTCGCCGTTCTGGGAAAGTCTGGGCCGACATTTCTTCAAGATGGAATTCAGCCAGGCGGATTACCTCACGGGTGTCGGCAACAAGGCGTTCATTGCCGAGCTGATGCCGAAATTCCCGCTGTACACCTGCTTCCTCTCGGAAGACGCTCGCAGCGTGATCGGCCAGGTTCATCCGGACACCGAGCCGGCGCTGGCGATGCTCAAGGGCGAAGGCTTCAGCTATCAAGGCTACGTCGACATCTTCGACGCCGGTCCGGCCATCGAGAGCGAGACCGGCAAGATCCGCGCAGTGCGTGACAGCGAAGCGCTGGTGTTGGCCATCGGCACGCCGGGCGACGACGCCACGCCGTTCATCATCCATAACCGCAAGCGCGAAGACTGCCGCATCACCGCCGCTCCAGCACGTCTGGCCGCTGGCACGCTGGTGGTCGATCCACAGACCGCCAAACGTCTTCAACTCAACGCTGGCGATCAAGTGCGCGCCGTGGCGTTGTCCGCTGCACGGGAGTCGAAATAATGAATTCGCTATACATCGCAGGTGAATGGCTGGCCGGTCAGGGCGAAGCTTTTCAATCGCTGAACCCGGTGACCCAGCAAGTGCTGTGGTCGGGGGAGGGCGCCACCACCGCTCAGGTCGAGTCGGCGGTGCAGGCTGCCCGTCAGGCATTTCCGGACTGGGCTCGTCGCACGCTGGAAGAGCGTATCAGCGTGCTCGAAGCTTTCGCCGCGTCGCTGAAAAATCATGCCGATGAACTGGCGCGCACCATTGGTGAGGAAACCGGCAAGCCGTTGTGGGAATCCGCGACCGAAGTCACCAGCATGGTCAACAAGATCGCGATTTCGTTACAGAGCTACCGCGAGCGTACCGGCGAGAAGAGCGGCCCACTGGGCGACGCCACTGCCGTTCTGCGCCACAAACCGCACGGTGTGGTTGCCGTATTCGGTCCTTACAACTTCCCGGGCCACTTGCCGAACGGTCATATCGTTCCGGCGCTGCTGGCCGGTAACAGCGTGCTGTTCAAACCAAGCGAACTGACCCCGAAAGTCGCCGAGCTGACGGTCAAGTGCTGGATCGAAGCCGGTCTGCCGGCCGGCGTGCTCAATCTGCTGCAAGGCGCCCGCGAAACCGGGATCGCCCTGGCGGCGAATCCGGGTATCGACGGTCTGTTCTTCACCGGTTCGAGTCGCACAGGCAACCATCTGCATCAGCAATTCGCCGGGCGTCCGGACAAGATTCTGGCGCTGGAAATGGGTGGCAACAATCCGCTGGTGGTCGATCAGGTCGCGGATCTGGATGCAGCGGTTTACACGATCATTCAGTCGGCATTTATTTCCGCCGGCCAGCGCTGCACGTGTGCGCGTCGTCTGTTGGTGCCGCAAGGCGCGTGGGGCGACAGCCTGCTCAAGCGTCTGGTTGAAGTCAGCTCGACGATTGAAGTCGGTGCCTTCGACCAGCAACCAGCGCCGTTCATGGGCTCGGTGATTTCCCTCGGCGCGGCCAAAGCGCTGATCGATGCCCAGGCACATCTGCTGGCTAACGGTGGGGTTTCGCTGCTGGAAATGACGCAGCCACAGGCTCAGGCCGCGTTGCTGACGCCGGGGATTATCGACGTGACCGCGGTCGCCGAGCGTCCGGACGAAGAACTGTTCGGCCCGTTGCTGCAAGTGATTCGCTACGCCGATTTCGCAGCGGCCATCGCCGAAGCCAACGATACGGCTTACGGGCTGGCGGCAGGCCTGCTGTCGGACTCCGAAGATCGTTATCAGCAATTCTGGCTGGAAAGCCGTGCCGGTATCGTCAACTGGAACAAACAACTGACGGGTGCTGCAAGCAGCGCGCCGTTTGGCGGGGTTGGTGCTTCGGGCAACCATCGCGCCAGTGCTTACTACGCGGCAGATTACTGCGCGTACCCGGTGGCGTCGCTGGAAACCCCGAGCCTGACGTTGCCAGCGACCCTCACGCCCGGCGTGAAAATGGCGTAACGCCCAATCGCTGGCAAGCCAGCTCCCACAAGGGTGCGTCGTTCACAAAATCTGTGAACGCCACTGAAACTGTGGGAGCTGGCTTGCCAGCGATGGCCGCACCGCAGTCGCACTGAACAGTTAGTTACTGAAGCCTATAACAACAGATTCTCGTGGAGCCTCGCTGATGAAATCCTATGAAGTCAATTTTGACGGTCTAGTGGGGCCGACCCATAACTACGGTGGTCTGTCCTACGGCAACGTTGCGTCCCAGAGCAACAGCCAGCAATCCTCGAATCCGAAGGAAGCGGCGCTGCAAGGTCTGGCGAAAATGAAAGCGCTGATGGAAATGGGCTTTCAGCAAGGCGTACTGGCCCCGCAGGAGCGTCCGGACGTGGCCGCTCTGCGCCGTCTGGGTTTCGGTGGCAGCGACGCTCAAGTGATCGAGCGCGCCGCCAAAGAAGCCATGCCGCTGCTGGTCGCCAGTTGCTCGGCATCGAGCATGTGGGTGGCCAACGCCGCCACGGTCAGCCCAAGCGCTGACACCGCCGATGGTCGCGTGCATTTCACCGCCGCCAACCTCAACTGCAAATATCACCGCAGCATCGAGCACCCGACGACCAGTCGCGTGTTGGGGGCGATGTTCGCCAATCAGCAGCACTTCGCTCATCACGCCGCATTGCCGGCGGTGGCGCAGTTCGGCGACGAAGGCGCGGCCAACCACACACGTTTCTGCCGTGAGTACGGCGAGGCCGGTGTCGAGTTTTTCGTGTTCGGCCGCAGTGCCTTTGATACCCGTTACCCGGCACCGCAGAAATACCCGGCGCGCCAGACTCTCGAGGCTTCGCAAGCCGTTGCGCGTTTGCACGGTCTGCGTGACGAAGGCGTGGTCTATGCCCAACAGAATCCGGGCGTGATCGACCAGGGTGTGTTCCACAATGACGTGATCGCCGTGGGCAATGGCGAAGTGTTGTTCTATCACGAGGACGCGTTCCTCGACACCGAACAGATGCTGGCCGAGTTGCAGGGCAAACTCGCCAAAGTCGGTGGGAATTTTCAGTCGGTGTGTGTTCCGCGTTCCGCTGTAACCGTGGATGACGCGGTTCGCTCCTACCTGTTCAATAGCCAGCTTCTGTCGCGTCCTGACGGCTCGATGCTGTTGATCGTGCCGGAAGAGTGCCGTGGCAATGAGCGTGTCTGGAACTACCTGCAAGGTTTGACCAGCTCCGGCGGGCTGATTCGCGAAGTGAAGGTCTTCGACCTTAAACAAAGCATGCAGAACGGCGGTGGCCCGGCTTGCCTGAGACTTCGCGTCGCACTCAACGAAACCGAACTGGCGGCGGTCAACCCAGGGGTTATCATGACGGCACCGTTGTACGGTTCGTTGACCGCATGGGTTGAAAAGCACTACCGCGACCGCCTGAGCGAAACCGATCTGGCGGACCCGCAATTGCTGCTTGAATGCCGGACGGCACTGGATGAACTGACGCAAATCCTTAAACTGGGCGCGGTTTATCCATTCCAGATCAATTGATGGCCGGCGCGTCGCCTGAACGCGGCGCGCGGCTTGTCTCCCCAAGAGAGTAAAAACATGAGCGATTCCCTGCAGCTGATCCTTGAAGACACCGACGGCACGCAACTGCAAACCACGTGCACCCGCGTTGCGGTCATGTGGCAAGGCAAAGAGCTGTGGATTCAGCAAGACGGCCGTGGCCAGTTGCTGATCGGCGTAGACGTCGAGGAAGGCGATGCCGAATACGCCAACCTGCTGCTGCGTCCGCTGGCGACTAATCTGGTAAGCCTGCAACTGGAAATGGAACCGGCCGAAGTCGGTGACGACGAAGACCACGTGCACGGTCCGGATTGCAACCACGATCACTAAGGAAACCGCTCTATGCTCGCCCTCGGCAAACTGCTTGAACTGACCCTCGCCGGCCGCGAACCGGCGGAGAAGACTCAACTGACTGTCGAAGGCGTGCGCATGCGCTGGTTGAGCGAGGGGGCGCTGGAAGTCCGGCCTCCCGAAGCTCGCGACAATGGCCTGGATCTGCTGCTGTCGGCAGGGATTCACGGCAATGAAACAGCGCCGATCGAGCTGCTTGATCGGCTGTTGCACGACATCGCCCGTGGTGATTTGAAACCGCGTGCACGCATTCTGTTCCTGTTCGGCAATCCGGAAGCGATTCGCAAGGGCGAGCGTTTCATCGAGCAGGACGTCAATCGGCTGTTCAACGGCCGTCACGAACAAAGCAGTGGCTTCGAAGCGCTGCGTGCCTGTGAGCTTGAACGACTGGCGGCGAGTTTCTTCAACCTGCCGGATCGTCAGCGCCTGCACTATGACCTGCACACCGCGATCCGTGGCTCGAAGATCGAACAGTTCGCCCTGTATCCGTGGAAGGAAGGTCGCCAGCATTCGCGCCGGGAGCTGGCCCGTCTGCGCGCCGCTGGCATGGAAGCGGTGCTGTTGCAGAACAAACCGTCCATCGTGTTCAGCTCGTACACCTACGACAAGCTCGGCGCCGAGTCTTTCACTCTGGAACTGGGCAAGGCGCGGCCGTTCGGGCAGAACGAGGGTGTTGATGTATCGCGGCTGGAAACCCGTCTGAAGCAGATCATCGAAGGCACCGAGCCGGAGGTGGTGGAAGAGGGCCTGGATGGTTTGCAACTATTCAGCGTGGCGCGCGAGATCATCAAGCACAGCGATGCCTTCCGCCTGAACCTGCCGGCAGACATCGAGAACTTCTCGGAGCTGGAGGTGGGTTATGTGCTGGCCGAAGATCTGGCCAATACCCGCTGGATCATCGAAGAGAAGGGCGCACGAATCATCTTCCCCAATCCCAAGGTCAAGAACGGGCTGCGGGCAGGCATCCTGATCGTGCCGACCACTGACGAACATCTCGTCTGACCCAGTCGCAAGGTCGATATAAAACCACTGTGGAAGCTACCCTGCTGGCGATTGCGCTGTGTCAGTCGGTTTAAATGTCGACTGATACGACGCCATCGCCAGCAGGCTGGCTCCCACAGTTTGTCCGGTGTTTGGACCGCTGCAGCAGCGATCCGTCTGCGGGCGGGCGTCCTGATCGTGCCGACCACCGACGAACACCTCGCCTGACCCAGTCGCAAGGTCGATATAAAACCACTGTGGGAGCCAGCCTGCTGGCGATTGCGCTGTGTCAGTCAGTTTAAATGTCGACTGATACGACGCCATCGCCAGCAGGCTGGCTCCCACAGTTTGTCCGGTGTTTGG
>NZ_JBIUXX010000071.1:0-2413 GCF_044744235.1 Pseudomonas sp. NPDC087346 | reverse complement strand
TGTGTCAGTCAGTTTAAATGTCGACTGATACGACGCCATCGCCAGCAGGCTGGCTCCCACAGTTTGTCCGGTGTTTGGACCGCTGCAGCAGCGATCCTTCTGCGGGCGGGCGTCCTGATCGTGCCGACCACTGACGAACATCTCGTCTGACCCAGTCGCAAGGTCGATATAAAACCACTGTGGGAGCTACCCTGCTGGCGATTGCGCTGTGTCAGTCGGTTTAAATGTCGACTGATACGACGCCATCGCCAGCAGGCTGGCTCCCACAGTGAACTGAGTGAAATTCCAGACTTCACTCAGTTCAAGTCTGGATCAGACCGCTACAGCACGCGGCTCGGTACGGCGCAGGGCACGGATTTTCTGCAAGGTGTCAGCGCAGGTTTTTGCCGCTTCCTGACCCTTGTGCACAAAGTGCTCAAAGAAGAACTTCTGATGTTCTTCGCCGGAATGGAAGTGATGCGGGGTCAGGGATACCGAGAACACCGGTACTTCGGTTTCCAATTGCACCTGCATCAGGCCGCTGACCACTGACTGGGCGACGAACTCGTGACGATAGATGCCGCCGTCCACAACCAGGGCTGCCGCGACGATGCCGGCGTAACGACCGGTCTTGGCCAACAGCTTGGCGTGCAGGGGCATTTCAAAGGCGCCGCCGACTTCAAAGCAGTCGATGTCCGATTCCTGATAACCCTGGGCAATCATTTCGGCGATGAAGCCTTTACGGCTCTGGTCGACGATTTCCTTGTGCCAGCAGGCCTGGATGAACGCAACGCGCTCGCCCTGATGGTGTTTGGTCTTGCTGTCGATAGCGGTGGGTTGCATGTTCTGACTCCTGTTTGTGTGAAAAACAGGGCGTTATGAATCGAAGGGGATTCAAGGGTACGCACGCTGGCACGCATGCCTGCGGACGATCCTTTGGCGTTAATCCCGTTCTCTCTTCATCCGGACTATGACCGTCGGCCCCGGGATCACACCGGGTCTGCTGACCTTGCCGCCGTGCACCGCAAAATGCCGTGTCCGTCGCCAAGCGCTCGCGGGCTATGCGCATTGCGCGCAATTACCGCCGGTGGGGAGTTGCACCCCGCCCTGAGAACGTTTTTGCCGCCCTTTCTCGGGCGGCGCAGCGTTTTTATCACAGATTGGCGGGCGATGCATTGCGCCTTTCTGATGATTGCCATCAGATTTTTTGAACGCTTGTGAGGAGAATTCCTGCGCCAAGGGTTGATTAATCTTCGCCATGACCGCAGTAATTCAACTTCGTAAAGGGAATTCCCCTGCTGACTTGAGGCCAGGTTCATGAGCGTTATCGATCTTCGCAGCGACACCGTCACCCAACCATCGACCGCCATGCTCGACGCGATGACCCGCGCCGCCACCGGTGACGATGTGTATGGCGAAGATCCGACGGTCATTCGTCTGGAAGCGGAACTGGCCAAACGGCTGGGCTTCGCCGCGGCGCTTTTCGTGCCGACCGGCACCATGAGCAACCTGTTGGGCCTGATGGCGCACTGCGAGCGCGGTGACGAATACATCGTCGGTCAGCAGGCGCACACCTACAAGTACGAAGGCGGAGGCGCGGCGGTATTGGGTTCAATCCAGCCGCAGCCGCTGGAAGTGCAGGCCGATGGTTCGCTGGATCTCGATCAGGTCGCCGCAGCGATCAAACCCGATGACTTTCACTTCGCCCGCACCCGTCTGCTGGCGCTGGAAAACACCATGCAAGGCAAAGTGCTGCCGCTGGAATATCTGGCGCGGGCGCGTCGTTTCACCCAGGACAATGGCTTGCAATTGCATCTCGACGGCGCGCGTTTGTACAACGCTTCGGTCAAGCTCGGTGTCGATGCGTGGGAAATCACCCAGTATTTCGATTCGGTTTCGGTTTGTCTGTCCAAAGGCCTCGGCGCGCCGGTCGGTTCGGTGCTGTGCGGTTCGGTCGAGCTGATCGGCAAGGCCCGACGTCTGCGCAAAATGGTCGGTGGCGGCATGCGTCAGGCTGGATTGCTGGCAGCGGCGGGACTGTATGCGCTGGAGCACAACGTCGAGCGTCTGGCGGATGACCACGCCAACGCAGCGTTTCTGGCCGAAGGCCTGCGCGGCGCAGGTTTCACCGTAGAGCCAGTGCAGACCAACATGGTTTACGTGCAGATGGGTGACCAGGCCGAAGCGATCAAGGCGTTCGCCGCTGAACGCGGGATCAAGCTCAGTGCCGCCGCTCGTCTGCGCATGGTCACGCACATGGACGTCAATCGCTCGCAAATCGAGCAAGTGATCGCGACATTCGTCGAGTTTTCGCGCAAGTGACAGCGTTAGCCGTCCAATTGACCGTTTCTATCGTATAAACACGCTGTACCCCGCGGGCGGGGGGGGGGGGTGGGGGGGGGTGGGGGGGGGTGGGGGGGGCGTGTTGTGGGAG
>NZ_JBIUXX010000070.1:26328-26702 GCF_044744235.1 Pseudomonas sp. NPDC087346 | reverse complement strand
CGCAATGACTGGCCTCATCGCCAGCAGGCTGGCTCCCACCAGGTCTTCAGTGAACCTCAATGTCGAGTTCACACAGATCCAATGTGGGAGCCAGCCTGCTGGCGATGGCGCCCGAACAGTCACTACAAAACCTCAACCCCTGACCAAACTGCGCACCGCAACAATCTCCGGCACTTCAGGCTGCTCACATAAACCCGCAACATACGCGGGTGTGTCGGCTGGAGCGGGACTATCGGTTTGGGCTGTGAGTGCGGTGGCGCAATGACTGGCCTCATCGCCAGCAGGCTGGCTCCCACCAGGTCTTCAGTGAACCTCAATGTCGAGTTCACACAGATCCAATGTGGGAGCCAGCAGGCTGGCTCTCACAAGGTCTT
>NZ_JBIUXX010000070.1:0-26231 GCF_044744235.1 Pseudomonas sp. NPDC087346 | reverse complement strand
CTTCAGTGAACCTCAATGTTGAGTTCACGCAGATCCAATGTGGGAGCCAGCCTGCTGGCGATGGCGCCCGAACAGTCACTACAAAACCTCAACCCCTGACCAGACTGCGCACCGCAACAATCTCCGGCACTTCAAGCTTGCTCACATAAACCCGCAACATACGCGGGTGTGTCGGATGGAGCGGGATTATCGGTTTGGGCTGTGAGTGGTGCGTTGCATGCACTGACCTCATCGCCAGCAGGCTGGCTTCCACCAGGTCTTCAGTGAACCTCAATGTTGAGTTCACGCAGATCCAATGTGGGAGCCAGCCTGCTGGCGATGGCGCCCGAACAGTCACTACAAAACCTCAACCCCGCACCAGACTGCGCACCGCGACAATCTCCGGCACTTCAAGCTTGCTCACATAAACCCGCAACATACGCGGGTATGTCGGGTGGAGCGGGATTATCGGTTTGGGCTGTGAGTGCGGCGGCGAAATGACTGGCCTCATCGCCAGCAGGCTGGCTCCCACAAGGTCTTCAGTGAACCTCAATGTTGAGTTCACACAGATCCAATGAGGGAGCCAGCCTGCTGGCTCCTACAAGATCTTCAGTGAACCTCAATGTTGAGTTCACACAGATCCAATGTGGGAGCCAGCCTGCTGGCGATGGCGCCCGAACAGTCACTACAAAACCTCAACCCCTGACCAGACTGCGCACCGCGACAATCTCCGGCACTTGACGTTTATCCATATAAACCCGCAACGGCTCGGTAATGTTGATCCGGTTATCAATGTTCTGATCCAGCAACAGCTGAATCAGCTCACGCTTCAAGGTCATGGTCGTATCAGAGACCGCTGCCCAGACGAACTCGCTGGTGGGAATGATCCCGTCATCGGCGACGTCCATGCCGAACGAATCCTCGCTGAAACGCACGATGTACTGGCCGGTTTTGCGGTTGAGGCCGACAAAGCCTTTGAGGTCGTCGGCGGCCTGGCAGATAAGCTGGGAGGTGATGCGCATGGTAAACCTCACGAAAAAGTCATCGATGGTTTACACGCAGGGCAAATACAGGGCGCACCCTCTGCCGGGGCGGCTGCCGTGGGCAAGCGTACTGCAAACAACCACACAAAAGCGCAGAAAAAATCGCTTTTAGTACGTTTATGTCGGTCTCGCGATAGCACGCAAACGATTCAGTTGTTAAAAGGGACGTCTTTGAAAATCCCTGCGAAAGGACCTCGACCATGCCCGCCACTTTCACCAAAAGCGCCCTGCTGCTAAGCCTCATGCTCGGTCTCGGTCAGGCTCACGCCGCCAGCCAATCGGCTACCGATGCCCTCGCAGCCGCGCACGGTATTCCGCACCCGGCGGTGATCGCCCACCGTGGCGCCTCGTTCGATGCCCCGGAATCCACCGCCGCCTCGTACAAACTGGCCCGCGACCTTGGTGCCGATTACCTGGAAATGGACTTGCAACGCAGCAAGGACGGCGTGCTGTTCGCCCTGCACGACAACAACCTGCAGCGCACCACCGACGTCGCCAGCAAGTTCCCGGATCGCAAAGACAGCCCGGCCAACGCCTTCACCATGGCCGAACTGAAAACCCTCGACGCCGGTAGCTGGTACAACACCAAATACCCGGACCGTGCGCGCCCGGCCTACGCTGGCCTGAAAATCCTCACCCTCGATGAAATCATCGACATCGCCCAGGCCAACCCGCAACACAAACCTGGCCTGTACATCGAAACCAAAGAGCCGCAACTGTTCCCGGGCATCGAACACGACCTGAAAGAAAAGCTCCAGGCTCGTGGCTGGCTGAACCCGGCGGATTCGAAACCGGCGAAAAACCAACTGGCTGTCGGTGAAGGCAAAGGCAAGGTGATCCTGCAAACCTTCGAGAAAAACAGCCTCGAATTGCTGCAGAAAGAAATGCCGCAAGTGCCGAAAATCCTGCTGCTGTGGGTCGGCGAAGGTGGCATGGAGCCGCAATCGAAAGTGTCGTTCGCTGATTCCGGCGATAAGGACAAAGCCACTTACTACGCCAGGCAACAGCCGAAATCCGAAGCCGAGTTCAAGCAATGGATCGACTACGCCAAGGCGCAAGGTGCAATCGGCACTGGCCCTTCGGCAGCGCTGACCCATGGCGGCGATCAAAGCTATTCGGACTTGGTGCAACCGTGGATGAACAAGTACACCCACGACAAGGGCATGCTGGTCCACGTCTACACCATCGACGAGCCAGTGGACTTCCAGAAAGTCATGGCGGCCGGAGTTGACGGGATCTTCACCAACCGCGCCAGCGAACTGTTGAAGTTCTACAAACGCCCTGCCGCAGAAACTGTTGATCAGTTGCTGAAGAAAAACGGCTACTGAGTGACAACAAACACCGAGTGGACAGGCCGCCTCTGGCTGGGGCGCGACTATGGCCTGATCCACGGAGTGTCGGGGCGCACTGCGCCCCATTCCCACTATGCCCACCAGATCATCCTCGCCCCTCAACGTCCGGTCACGGTGCTGCTCGATGGCGCGACAATCACTGCTTCCCGGCTGATGATTGCTTCGCACACGCGCCACGCGATCATCGATGCGCCTGATCCGCTGTTTACTGTTTATGCCGAGCCGTTGATGTTTGCCGAGCACGCTCTGCGCGATGCGGTATTCGCGTGTGAACTGTCGCTCCCGGCACTGGATCTGGCGTTGCGCCAATGTCCGCGCCGTACGCTGGATGACCCTCGCATCGAACGCGCCCTCGCCGCTGTCGACGCCTCACTGAACGACAAAGTGGCGGCCCGTGCGGTTGCCGATTATGCGCATTTGTCGCTGAGTCAGTTGCAGCGCCTGTTCGTCAGTCAGGTCGGTTTACCGGTGCGCAGACTGGTGCTGTGGCGTCGTTTGCGCCTGGCGATGGCATCGATTCTTGCGGGCAGCTCGGCCACCGAAGCGGCACACGCTGCCGGGTTCGCTGATTCGGCGCACTTCTCGCGCAGCCTGAAAAAACTCTTCGGCGTCACTGCCCGCCAGGCATTGCAGCACATCGAATTGCAGTTGCTGGGCTGATTTACCGACGCAGTGCGGGCGGCACTGGCGGTTCGCGGTTCAACGTCACCGCTGCGAACGGATCAAGCAATTGCGCCACGTAATTCCGGGGAAAATCCACACGACTGCCAATCCCCAGATCGCCCTGGCGGATCTGATATTCGCGGGTGTAAAACCCCGTCCCCAATAGCCAATCCCACACGTTGAAGAACAGCGCAAAATTGACGTCCCCTGCCCGCCCGTACTTCATGTGATGAAAGCGATGCAGCGGCGCCCAGGCGAAAATCCAGCGCAGCGGCCCCATGCGGATGTCGACGTTCGAATGCTGCAACAGCAGTTGAATGGCAATGGCAAACGCCAGCAGCGCCGCGACCTGCGACGGAATACCCAGCACCAGTAATGGCAGCAGCCCGGAAGTTGCCTCCAGCAGTTGATGCAACGGATGCTTCATCAAGCCGTTGAAGCCATATAAACGTTCAACACTGTGATGCACCGCGTGTAACCGCCACAGCCAGGACACGCGATGGCTGGCGTAATGCATCAGGCTGATACCGGCATCGGCAATGAAAATCGCCAGCCCCAGTTGCAGCCACAGTGGCCATTCACGCGGCCACGCACCGTCGATTGCCAACAGTGCCGCCAGTCCCGGCAATGCCAACAAGCCCACGGCGTTCAACGCTTCGTTAACCAGTGCATGCAGGATGTCGCGCCGCCGATCTCCGGCTGGCCGGTTCCAGCACGGTTCATAGGGCAGCGCCCATTCCGCGATAAACGAAACGGCCAACGCGAGACCAAACAACGGCAACAGCCACAAGGTCGAAACGTCGGCCAACCACAGCGCGCCCCCAATAAATCCGCCCCAGAACAGCGGCGCGTATAACCCGGCAATCATTCGTTTCATGTGTACCTCCATTGATCGAGGACACAGCATGCGAATGTTCAACGAGCAACAATTGAACAAACGACGCAATCGAAACGGGGTTTTAAGGGTGAATTAAGTTGCGCTGGTTAATCTGGCCCCACTGAAACAGCACAACCCCATTCGACACCAAGGAACGAACCGATGAAAACTTTGACTGCCCTGTTTACCGCTGCTGCCCTGACTCTTACCGCTGGTCTGGCTCAGGCTGATGTCCGCGTCGACCAGATCCCTGAACTGGTCAAGTCCGGCAAAATCAAGTCGCTGGAGTCGATGAACGCCGAAGCGCTGAAACTGCACCCGGGTGCAACCATCACCGACACCGACCTGGACAATCACTTCAACGGTTATGAGTACGAAGTTGAACTGCGTACTCCGGATGGCAAGGAATTCGACGTGGACTTCGATGCCACCACCGGCAAAGTGCTGAGCAACAAGCAAGACACTTGATAGATAGCGCTGGACGACAAGCCGCATGATTCTCGGATCGTGCGGCTTTTTTGCGTCTGGCATCAGACGAATCGCTTCAGCCCTGCAATCAATGCGCGCCAAGCACCGATCAGCCCGCTAGTATTGCCGTGGACTGATGACACAACGGTAAAAGAAAGTGATGGGGATGGAGCAAACAGCGGCGGCAGATATCGCGACGATCGGTCGGATCAGCGCGGTTCCGGCGATCTTGCAGGTCATTCGCGAACTGACCGGCATGCGCTTCGCGGCAGTGGCGCGGGTGACCGAAAACTCGTGGACGACCTGCGCGGTGCTCGATCAGCTGGAATTTGGCTTGCAGGTCGGCGGTGAGCTGGATGTTGTCACCACTCTGTGCCACGAAATCCGCCAGTCGCATGTGTCGGTGGTGATCGACAAGGCCAGTGAAGACCTGCTCTACCGCGATCATCACACCCCACGCCTGTACAAATTCGAAAGCTACATTTCGGTCCCGGTGTTCCGCACTGACGGACGGTTCTTCGGCACGATTTGCGCCCTCGATCCGATTCCGGCGCAGCTCAAATCCAGCAACATCCAGAGCACCATGGAATCCTTTGCACGGATGCTCGCGTTGCAGATCGAGGCCGAGGAAAACCTGCAACAAGCCGAAATAGCCTTGCAGGATGAACGCGAATCCAGCGAGTTGCGCGAGCAGTTCATCGCCGTGCTTGGCCATGACTTGCGCAATCCATTGTTCGCCATCAGCGCCGGCACCGAAATGCTTCTGCGCAAACAACCGGAAGCGGCGATTGCCACGCGACTGCGGCAGATTTTGACCAGCGCCCAGCGTGCGACACGGCTGGTGGATGACGTGCTCGACTTTGCCCGCGGGCGTCTGGGCGGCGGCATTCCGCTGCAACGCCAGCACTGCGCCGACCTGCGTCCGCTGCTGGAACACATCATCAGCGAAATTCACAACGTGCATCCCGGGCGCCGCATTCTGACGACCATCGACGACTTGCCAGCACTCGATTGCGACCGCGAGCGGATCGGTCAGTTGTTATCGAACCTGCTGTCCAACGCGGTGGCCCATGGTGATCCGAACGGCGCCATCGAAGTCTGCGCGCGGATCGATGCCGGGCAGTTTCAGTTAACCGTGAAGAACACCGGCACCGTCGATGACAAGGCCCTGCCCCATCTGTTCCACCCCTATTCACGCCCGGTCGGCAGCACGCCGCAGGCCGGCCTTGGACTGGGCTTGTACATCGTCAGCCAAATCGCCAAATCCCACGGCGGACGGATGGACGTGACCTCGAACGCCGAGCACGGCACGACGTTCACCTTCAGCCTGCCAATCACCACAATTCCCTTGTAGGAGTGAGCCTGCTCGCGATAGCGCCCGGTCAGTCGAAGCAAATATTGACTGACAGATAGCTATCGCGAGCAGGCTCACTCCTACATTTGGATTTTCGTGGTTCAGGCGGAGGTACTCACCAGCGAACCCGAGCTGCTGCTGCCGGAGTCCTGCCAACCACCACAATTCCCTTGTAGGAGTGAGCCTGCTCGCGATAGCGCCCGGTCAGTCGAAGCAGATATTGACTGACAGACAGCTATCGCGAGCAGGCTCACTCCTACATTTGGATTTTCGTGGTTCAGGCAGACGTGCTGACCAGCGAGCCCGAGCTGCTGCTGCCGGAATCCTGCCAACCACCACAATTCCCTTGTAGGAGTGAGCCTGCTCGCGATAGCGCCCGGTCAGTCGAAGCAAATATTGACTGACAGATAGCTATCGCGAGCAGGCTCACTCCTACATTTGGATTTGTGTGGTTCAGGCAGAGGTGCTGACCAGCGAGCCCGAAGTGCTGCTGCCGGAATCCTGCAAGGCTTGAAGCAATGACGCCGTAGCGGTTTGCAGCGAAGCCGAGGTGGCGGTGATCTGCGACTCGGCGGCAGCCACTTCGGTCGCCTTGGCGTCAGAGCTTTCCTGCTTTGCCTGGGCCGCTTGCAGCGCTTGCTGTTCTTCCTGCAATTGCTTTTGCAGCTCGGCGATCTGCTTGCGCAGTTCCTTGACCGAATCCGACTCTTCGCTAGTGCTGGAGCTGCCACCACCCGCAGGCGCCGCGCCGCCCGCTGCGGCTTTGCCGGTATCAGCCGTGGTGCCGCTGCTCGCCGTTGCGCTGGTTGTAGACGTGTCGTCACCGACATCGCTGATCGCGGTTTTGCTGGTCGGTGTGCTGAGGGTCTGGTTGATCGAAACTGAAGTGATGCTGACCATGGAATGGCTCCAATGCCGGTTATAGATAACCGGTCATCGACCATGGTCGCCACAATTTGAGATCGACTGTGTACCGACTCGGTATCGGCGTCGGTACACAGTCGCCGGGTCAGGCGCTCAGGCGAGCGGTGACTTCGTTGAGTTGCCCGGACAGGCCATGCAGGTTCTGGCTCGCCGCTTCGGTGCGCTGCACGTTGTCGAGGTTGGTGCTGGCAATCGAAGTGATCTCGGTCAGGTTGCGCGAGATGTCTTCGGCGACCGAGGTCTGCTCTTCGGCGGCGGTGGCGATCTGGCGGTTCATGTCGCGAATCGCTTCCACGGCGTGGGTGATGCGCTCCAGCATTGCGCCGGCCTGGGTCACTTGCTCGACACTTTCATCGCTACGCGTTTGGCCGCTTTCGATAGCTTGCGCGGCGTCCACTGCACCGGTTTGCACGGTCTGGATGATCTGATTGATCTCGATGATCGACGCAGCCGTGCGTTGCGCAAGGCTGCGCACTTCATCGGCAACCACCGCAAAACCACGCCCGGCCTCACCAGCCCGCGCCGCTTCGATGGCCGCGTTGAGCGCCAGCAGGTTGGTCTGTTCGGCGATCCCGCGAATCACTTCCAGCACTTTGCCAATGCGGCCGCTGTCAGCTTCCAGACGACGGATGACCGTGGCGGTGTTGGTGATTTCGCTGCGCATCTGGGTGATGGTGTGAATGGTGCTCTGCATGACCTTTTCACCCTGCTGGGCGTTCTGGTCGGCGTCGTCGGCGGCACGCGCTGCATCAGCTGCATGACGGGCGACTTCTTGAGCGGTGGCGGACATTTCGTTCATTGCCGTGGCCACCTGATCGGTGCGGTTGAACTGCTCGTTGGTGCCGCCGGCCATGGTGGTGGCGATGGCATTCAGCTCGCCGCTGGCGCTGTCCAGATCGCTGGCGCTGCGCTGCAAACGGGTGAAGGTTTCAGCGAGGAAATCACGCAGGGTATTGGCCGCAGCGGCGAGGTTGCCCAATTCGTCCTGACGCTCGCTGACCACACGCTCGGCCAGACGACCTCGGCTCAACTGGCTGACGTAATCGATCAATTTGCGAATCGGCTCGACCAGATTGCGGTTGACCAGCCACAGGCTGAGCAGACCGATCAGCAGCCCGGAGCCGAGCATCACCAGCAACCCGAGCAATACGGTGCGATCAGCACTGGCGCTGATCAGCGTCGATTGTTCGTTACCTTGCTGACGCAGTTGGGCAACCAGTTCGCTCATCTGATCGCTGGTCGCGCGGTCCACGCCTTTGACGGCATTGTCGCCAGCGGTCGGATCGCCACCGGCGGCCACGTAGGCGTCACGGCCCTTCTGGTAGGCGGCGCCGAGTTGGCGGTGTTCGTCACGCAGACGTTCGATGCGGGTTTTCAGCGCTGGCTCGATGCCTTTCTGGCTGGCCAGTTCACCGAGGATATTCTGCACATCGCGCTGACGCTCTTCGAACTGGCTCCAGTATTTGGCCAGGTCTGCCGGCTGCTTGCCGCGCAACAGAACGTTTTTCCACTCCTGCACCTGCACCTTGAATTGCAGGTTAGCTTCATCGATCAACTGCGAAGTGTGTAACGGGCCGGCGATCAACTGGCTGTAGCTTTGCACGCCGCTGGACAGGAAATGAAAACAGGCCAGCGCGATCAACAGCATCGCCAATAGGCTACCGCTCAGCAGGGCGAGAATTTGCGCTCTCAGGGATTTTTGCAGCATCGCAGGTACTCATGACAGGGATGAGGCACGCCCGGATAAGGCGTGAGAAGTGGCCGGACTTCCCTGTCGGCGAACCTTGGCTTCTGGCCAATGGCGCGCAACCTAACGCACCTGTAATCGGCGCGCCAGAGCGCTTCTTGAGCAACTATCCGACCGTCGGTAAGCCGCTGATTTGACGTCATTTTGCTGTCACATAAGCGTCATGTCCGCTTGCGATGATGCGGCTCAGTGAACCTGCCATTCCCGCGACCGGCGCCCCTCTTCGCAGCGAGCCTCCATGAACCACAGCCTCGACCAAAGTCATCGCGATCCTGATCTGTTTGGCCTGCTCTACGGCTTTCGTTTTCTACCCGGTGAGCGTGGTCGTGAAGTCGATTCGGCGACTGCGTTGCGCTGTTTGCAGGACGACAGCGACAGCGAAGAATTCCTCTGGCTGCACCTCAATCTTGCTCACGCTGCCTGCGAGCGCTGGATGAAAAGTCATCTGCAATTGCCCGATGAGTTTTTCGAGGCGCTGCACGAAGGCTCGCGTTCGACGCGCATCGAGCATGTCGATTCGGCGCTGCTGGCGGTGGTCAACGATGTGGTGTTCAACCTCAGCAGCATGGTTTCTTCGGACGTGTCGACGCTGTGGGTTTGTGCGCGCAGCAAACTGATCGTCAGCGCACGCCTGCAACCGCTGCACTCGGTGGACAAGCTGCGCTCGTCGGTGAAGGCCGGCGAGCGCTTTCGTTCACCGCTGGAATTGCTCGTGCACCTGCTGCGCGATCAGGGTGAAGTGCTGACGCAGATCGTGCGCAAGACCAGCCTCAGCGTCGATCAGGTCGAGGATGAATTGCTCTCCTCGCGGCCCTCGACCAATCGCGCCGAACTGGGTGCCAATCGCCGGGTATTGGTGCGTCTGCAACGGTTGCTGGCACTGGAACCGGGCTCGCTACTACGCCTGCTCAACCGCCCGCCAGCCTGGTTGCAGAAGGAGGACGTCAAGGAACTGCGCAAATCCACCGAGGAGTTTGCGCTGATCATCAACGACCTCACTGCGCTCGGTGAGCGGATCAAGCTGTTGCAGGAAGAGATTGCCGCCAACCTCAACGAACAGAGCAACCGCACGTTGTTTACCCTGACCGTGGTCACGGTGCTGGCGCTGCCGATCAACATCATTGCCGGGTTTTTCGGGATGAACGTTGGGGGTGTACCGTTATCGCAGGACCCGGAGGGGTTCTGGATATTGGTTGCGCTGGTGGCGACGTTTACGGTTATTGCGGGGCGTTGGGCGTTTCGTAAAAGAGGGGATTACTAAATCACCACGCCTACTGCGAAGAAGGGAATCAATTGTGGTGAGGGGATTTATCCCCGTTCGGCTGCGCAGCAGTCGCAATCCAAACAGCGCGGTGTTTCAGCAAAACCGTGACTGCAGGATTTGGAGTCGCTTCGCAACCCAACGGGGATAAATCCCCTCACCACAGGGAACTCCATCAATCATCAAATCGGATTTTCAGATTAGTGGCCAAGACAATCGGCCAAACACTGATCTGACGCAGCCTCTCTGTAACATTCTGCAACGATCATGGGCGACACTCCTTCCCTCGCTCAGGATTGTCCGCTCATGGCTACTCCTTCCCTGACCGCCAGCCACACGTCCGTCCCCAGCGGCAGACCGGCTCTCGATAAAAAATCCGGCCCGTTCACCTACGTGATCTTTTTCGCGGTACTGGCGATGGGGCTGTTGTTCACCGCCTACAGCCTGATGCACGACATGCACGAACTCGGCACGGTAGTGACGACCTGGACGCCGTTTCTGCTGCTTGGTGTGGCGCTGTTGATCGCGCTGGGTTTCGAGTTCGTCAACGGTTTCCATGACACCGCCAACGCGGTGGCCACGGTGATTTACACCCACTCGCTGCCGCCGCATTTCGCGGTGGTCTGGTCGGGGTTCTTCAACTTCCTCGGGGTGCTGCTTTCGAGTGGTGCAGTGGCGTTCGGCATCATCGCGCTGCTGCCGGTTGAGTTGATTCTGCAAGTCGGTTCGTCAGCCGGTTTCGCGATGATCTTCGCCCTGCTGATCGCGGCAATTCTGTGGAACCTCGGCACCTGGTGGCTGGGTTTGCCGGCGTCCTCGTCGCACACGTTGATCGGTTCGATCATCGGTGTCGGCGTGGCCAACGCCTTGATGCATGGCCGCGACGGCACCAGCGGCGTGGACTGGGCGCAGGCGACCAAGATCGGTTACGCCTTGCTGTTGTCGCCGCTGGTGGGTTTCGGTTTTGCTGCGCTATTGCTGCTGGCGCTGCGCGCGTTCGTCAAGAATCGTGCGCTGTACAAGGCGCCCGAAGGCAACACTCCGCCACCGTGGTGGATTCGTGGCTTGCTGATTCTGACTTGCACTGGCGTGTCGTTCGCCCACGGCTCCAACGACGGTCAGAAAGGCATGGGTTTGATCATGCTGATTCTGGTCGGCACCCTGCCGATGGCGTATGCGCTGAACCGCACCATGCCCGCCGATCAGGCGTTGCAGTTCGCCGCCGTCGCCGAGGTCACTCAGCAAGCATTGGTGAAAAGTGCACCGCTGCCAGCGCCGGCAGATCCGCGTCCGATCCTTTCGGATTACGTGCGCAGCAAGGAAGTCACGCCGCAACTGATCCCCGCCCTCGCCGCCCTCGCCGGGCACATCGGCGAAGAAGTCAAAGGCTACGGCTCACTGTCGAAAGTCCCCGCTGAGGCGATGGGCAACGTGCGTAACGACATGTACCTGACCAGCGAAACCATTCGCCTGATGGACAAGAACAAGGTCGGCAACTTCGACGCCGATACCAGCGGCAAGCTGCAATTGTTCAAACAGCAGATCGACAATGCCACGCGATTTATCCCGCTGTGGGTGAAGATCGCCGTGGCCATCGCGCTGGGGCTGGGCACCATGGTCGGCTGGAAACGCATCGTGGTTACAGTCGGGGAAAAGATCGGCAAGACGCACCTGACTTACGCTCAAGGCGCCTCGGCGGAAACCGTGGCGATGCTGACCATCGGCGCTGCGGACATGTTTGGTTTGCCAGTGTCGACCACGCATGTGTTGTCGTCGGGTGTGGCCGGCACCATGGTCGCCAACGGTGGCGGCTTGCAGATGAAGACCATCCGCAATCTGCTGATGGCGTGGGTGCTGACCTTGCCAGCGGCGATCCTGCTGTCAGGCAGCCTCTACTGGCTGTTCACCCAAATCTTTTAGATCACCAGAAAAACCTGTGGGAGCTGGCTTGCCAGCGATGACGGCCTGACAGTCAACATTGATGTCGAATGTGATGGCCCTATCGCGGGCAAGCCCGCTCCCACAGTGGTTTATGGTGTCGGTCAAAGGGTTGACTGGATCAGGTTCCCCAGCCAATCCATGAACACCCGCACCCGCAACGGCAGATGTCGTTGCCGCGCATACAGCAGTGAAATGCTCATCGATGGCGCAGTGAATTGCGGCAGCACCGTCACCAGTTCACCGCTCGCAAGATGCGCGTTCAGCCCGGTGCGCGGCACCTGAATCAGGCCGAAACCACCCAGACACGCCGACTCATAAGCATCAGTGCTGTTGACCGTCACGCTACCCGCCATCGCCACCCGATGAATCTGCCCCGCTTCCTCGTAGACAAACCCTTCCGAACGCGAACCCAGCACACCGACGTAATGCACCAGCCGATGCTTCGCGAGATCTTCCACCGTCTGCGGCACGCCATAGCGCGCCAAATAAGCAGGGCTGGCGCAGTTGATCATGGTGAAGTCACCCAGATGCCGCGCGACAACAGATTGGTCCGGCTGCGCGCCAATACGCACCACGCAATCAAAACCCTCGCTGAGCAGATCGACCCGGCGATCCGTGCTGCTGATTTCCAGCTCCAGGTTCGGATGACGCGCCATGAACTCCGGCAGCCGAGGCATCACCAGACGCCGCGACAGAATGTTCGGCATGTCGATGCGCACTCGCCCGGTCAGCGAGGCCGCGTCCTGGCGAAACAGCCCTTCGATTTCGTCCATGTGCGACAGCAAATCCTTGCTGCGTTCGTACAACACCAGGCCATCCTGCGTCGCCTGCACCTTGCGCGTGGTGCGTTGCAACAGTCGCGTACCAAGCAAGGCTTCCAGCGCCTGCACATGTTCGGACACGGTCGAACGCGGCAAGCCAAGACTCTCGCCAGCAAGCGTGAAACTCGACAACTCGCTGACCCGCACGAAGGTGCGCAGCAGTTCCAGTTTGTTCATGGGCGCACCTTTTGATTGTTCGGCCGATCCGATCAGTGATTCCGCTTTCAGTCTGTTTATCACCCCACGGCGGATAAATAAACTTTGCCCATCACCACTCATCGCAATCGAGGAAGTCCCATGAATCGCAAAATCGCATTGATCACCGGTGCCAGCCGTGGCCTGGGCAAGAACGCCGCGCGGCACCTCGCCGCTCAGGGTGTGGACATCATCGGCACTTATCACAGCCGTTCTGATGAAGCGCAGGCGCTGGTTGTTGAACTGGAAAAAATCGGCGTCAAAGCCGTGATGCTGCAACTGGATGTCGGCAACAGCGAGAGTTTCGCGGCGTTCGGTACGCAGGTCGAACAGGCATTGCAGCAAACGTTTGAACGCCAGCGTTTCGACTTTCTGATCAATAACGCAGGCGTTGGTCTGCATGTGAGTTTCGCCGAGACCACTCGCGAACAATTCGACATGCTGATGAACGTGCATTTCAAAGGGCCGTTCTTCCTGACCCAGCAACTGTTGCCATTGATCAACGACGGCGGGCGGATCATCAACGTCTCCAGCGGCCTCGCCCGTTTCAGCATCCCCGGCGCCAGCGCCTATGCGGCAATGAAAGGCGCGATTGAAGTGCTGACTCGTTATCAGGCCAAAGAGCTGGGCGCGCGGCAAATCACCGTGAATACCCTAGCACCGGGCGCCATCGAGACTGATTTTGGCGGTGGCACCGTGCGTGACAACGCGGCGGTGAATGCGATGGTCGCCGACAACACCGCGCTGGGCCGTGCCGGTCAACCGGATGATATTGGCGGGGCGCTGGCACTGCTGCTGTCACCGGGTGCGCAGTGGATCAACGGCCAGCGCGTTGAAGCGTCGGGCGGGATGTTCCTCTAAACCCAAGGCTGAATGATGTAATTGTGGCGAGGGGATTTATCCCCGTTGGACTGCGCAGCAGGCCCATTTTCTGGGGCTGCTGCGCAACCCGACGGGGATAAATCCCCTCGACACAGGTCGTTGGTTGCAACTTAGGCGGTGCGGGCCATCAACACTCGCTCGCGCACCACGTCATAACCCCAGTGATAAACATAGGTGTACGGCAGGAAGAACATCAGTACGCCGATATCCAGCAAAAACGCCTGCCACAAACTGACCGACAACCACCAGGCAATCAGCGGCACGCCCATCACGATCAATCCGCCTTCAAACATCAAAGCATGGACCACCCGGGTCCAGCCGTTGTGTGCGACGTTCAGACGCTTCAGCGCACGGTCGAAAAAGCCGTTGAACACCACGTTCCAGCCCAGTGCGAGCATGGCGATCAGCACGGTCACCGCGCCCATCTCCAGCATCGGTTTGTCCATGATCCATGCCAGCAACGGCGTACAGATAATGATCGCCAGCAGTTCGAAACCGATGGCCTGAAAAATACGTTCAACGATGGATTTATTGGCAGTCATGGTCTGACTCCTTGAGTGAAGATGGTTGCCATGATCCACCCTCACACCGATACTTCATAACCAATAACCATCGATCAAGGCGATAGTTCATGGCCTCGCAAGAAGTGCTGCTGGCATTTGTTCAAGCAGCGACTCAGGGATCTTTCTCGGCAGCGGCGCGCAAACTGGGGCGCAGTCAGTCGACCATCAGTGCGGCAGTGGCGAGCCTGGAGATCGATCTCGATCTGATCCTGTTCGACCGCAGCAGCCGCAAACCGACTCTGACCCCGGCGGGTCACGTCATGCTGCAACGGGCCGAGGCGATTCTGGCGGCCAACAGTCGCCTGGAAATGACCGCCCGCCAATTGGCCCAGGGCGTGGAGCCGAAACTGACGGTGGCGATTTCCGACACCTATCAATCGGCGCGTTTCGAAGCGGCGCTGGTGGGATTCGAGCAGCGCTATCCGGACCTGGAACTCGAATGCCTGATTGCCGAATGTGATGACCTGATCGAACTGGTGCAGCGTGGCCGGGCGCATCTGGCGTTTGCCGAAATGCAGGACAGCTATCCGGCGGATCTGGTGACCTCGACCGTCGCCGAGCGTACTGACATCGCCCTGTTCGCCAGCCGTGAGCATTCGTTGGCGACAGCGGAAAACATCGACCAGTCAATGCTGGAGCTGCATCGAGAATTACGTCTGGCGACCATCGTCAATCCGTACGACAGCCGCGCCAAGGGCCGTGTGTGGTCGGCGCCGAGTTATCTGATGTTGATGGAGATGGCGGAAATGGGTTTCGGCTGGGCGCCACTGCCGCGCTGGCTGGTGGGACGTTTCGGCAATGGCTCGCTGGTGGAGCTGACGGTGCGCGGCTGGCCGAAACCGGTGTTTGTCGATGCGCTGTGGTCGCGGCAGTATCCGCCGGGGCCGGCGGGGAGTTGGTTGCTCAGCAAGATGCTGGAGTAGATCAAAAGATCGCAGCGTTCCGCAGCTCCTACAGAGGAACGCATTCCAGATGTAGGAGCTGCGGAACGCTGCGATCTTTTGATCTTCAGGCGGCTTCGATTGCCACTGGCCGATTCACCTGAAAAAACTCATGCAACCCGCGCATTGCCGGCAACTCCAGCGCCTGCGCCGCATAACACAATCCCACCCGCCGAGTCGGTGCCGGCAGGTGCAACGTCCGCACCTGCACCCGCGCATGCCCGCTGACCAATGACTGCGGCAACATCGCCACGCCGACACCGGCAGCAACCATAAGCAGCGCCTGATGCAACGACCCGGCATGCCCCGCCACCGCTTCCGGCGAGCGCCCGTACAACGCCATCAATCGCTGGTGCGAAGGATGTTGCGGGCAGGTGATCCAGTCCTCGATCGGCGCCCAACCGGCCTGCGCCGAAGCCATCGGATGATCGACCGGCAGCGCCATCACATAGGGTTCTTCCCACAGCGGCAGGAACAATTCGTCCTCGCAGCACATCTCCTCGACCGCCAGTCGACCATCGCCGTGACAGCCCTCCTCCAGCGTCAGCAACAGATTCGGCAACGCCTGATGCGCCATGCGTAAAAACGCCTCGATATGCCCGGCAGCAATGTCGCCCTCGATGCCGAGGGTCAGCGGCGCACGGTTTTCGCGCCCGCGAAACATCCGGCTCAGGGCTTCGGATTCCGCCACCATGCGCCGCGCCTGCGGATACAACAACCGCGCTTCATCGCTGACTTCCACGCCACGGGGTTGACGCACGAACAGCGCCACACCGAGTTCGTCTTCAAGCTGTTTGATCGTCACCGACAGCGTCGGCTGGCTGATGAACAGACGCTGCGCGGCGGCGGTGATGTTGCGTTCCTCGAACACCGCGAGGAAGGCTTTTAGATGGCGGATATCCATAGGAAATTCCGATAGCAGACAGAGGAATAAGGCATTTTTCAGCCTCGACAGGGCTAAATATACTGCGCCCAACAGTCAGTCATTTGAAATTCTTATTTCAGGAGTTCAGCCATGCGCAAGCCATTGATCATCATCACCGGAGCCAGTTCGGGTATCGGCGAAGCCACTGCCCGGCGTTTGAGCGCTGCCGGCCATCCGTTGCTGTTGCTGGCGCGACGTTTAGAACGTCTTGAAGCGCTGGAATTGCCGAATACTTTGAGCCGTCAGGTCGATATCACTGACCGCAGCACTTTGCTCGCAGCGGTAGCCGAAGCCGAAGCGCAATTCGGCCCGGCTGATGCGCTGATCAACAATGCCGGAGTAATGTTGCTTGGCGAGATGAGCAAACAGGACCCGGCGCAGTGGGACCAGATGCTGGATGTCAACGTGAAGGGTTTGCTCAACGGCGTGCACGCGGTGGTTGCGGGCATGATCGAGCGTAAACACGGGACGATCATCAACGTTAGCTCGGTGGCGGGGCGTAAGACGTTCCCCAACCATGTGGCGTATGTCGGCACCAAATTCGCCGTGCATGGTTTGTCGGAAAACCTGCGGGAAGAACTGGCGCCGCATAACGTGCGGGTGACCACGATTGCTCCGGGCGCGGTGGAAACCGAGCTGTTGAGCCACACCACCGATGAGTCGATCAAGACCGGGTATCAGGCCTGGAAACAGGAGATGGGCGGGACTGTGCTGAGTGCCGAGGATGTGGCGACGGCGATTGCTTATGCGTACGAGCAACCGCAGAACGTGTGTATTCGCGAGATTGTGCTGGCTGCGACTCGGCAGCAGGCCTGATTCATTGATGTTGTCCTGACGGGCCTCTACGCGGGCAAGCTCGCTCCCACAGGGATTGGTGGTGTACACATAATTCAGGTACATCCACAAAACCTGCAGGAGTGAGCCTGCTCGCGATTGCGTTGGATCAGGCTGAGACGATGCTGAATGTACCGGCATCATCGCGAGCAGGCTCGCTCCCACAGGGATTGATGGTTTACACAGAATTCAGGTACATCCACAAAACCTGTAGGAGTGAGCCTGCTCGCGATTGCGGTGGATCAGGCTGAGACGATGCTGAATGTGCCGGCATCATCGCGAGCAGGCTCGCTCCCACAGGGATTCAAGTCGCTCACAAAATTCAGGTACATCCACAGAACCTGCAGGAGTGAGGCTGCTCGCGATTGCGCCGTATCAGGCTGAGACGATGCTGAATGTTCCGCCATCATCGCGAGCAGGCTCACTCCCACAGTGATTGATGGTGTACACAGAATTCAGGTACAGCCACAAAACCTGTAGGAGTGAGCCTGCTCGCGATTGCGTTGGATCAGGCTGAAACGATGCTGAATGTGCCGGCATCATCGCGAGCAGGCTCACTCCCACAGGGATTGATGGTGTACACAGAATTCAGGTACATCCACAGAACCTGGAGTGAGCCTGCTCGCGATTGCGGTGGATCAGGCTGAGACGATGCTGAATGTACCGGCATCATCGCGAGCAGGCTCGCTCCCACAGGGATTGGTGGTGTACACAGAATTCAGGTACAGCCACAAGACCTGTAGGAGTGAGCCTGCTCGCGATTGCGTTGGATCAGGCTGAGACGATGCTGAATGTACCGACCTCATCGCGAGCAGGCTCACTCCCACAGGGATTGATGGTGTACACAGAATTCAGGTACAGCCACAGAACCTGTAGCAGTGAGCCTGCTCGCGATTGCGCTGGATCAGGCTGAGACGATTGAAGTCGTTCACAAAATTTGTGAGCACCTCGATACCTGTGGGAGCGGGCTTGCCCGCGAAGAGGCCATCATTGCCGACAAAAATCCCGGATCAAACCAGTGCCTTCAACCGCGCCTCGATAAACCGCCGCTCCGGCGCCTGCCGGGTCAATTCCAGCGCTCGCCGATAAGCAGCCCTCGCCTCCTCCACCCGCCCCAACTGCCGACAAAATTCCGCCCGCGCCGAGTGCGCCAAGTGGTAATCCTGCAACTCGCCACGATCGAGAATCGCTTCAATCAGCGTCAATCCAGCCAACGCTCCATCACGCTTGGCCACCGCCACCGCTCGATTCAACTCGATCACCGGCGACGGCATCGCCCGCAGCAGCACGTCATACAAGCCAACAATCTGCTCCCAATCCGTTTCCGCCGCTGACGAGGCCTCGGCATGCACCGCAGCAATCGCCGCCTGCAACGAATACGGCCCGAACCGCCGCGTGGTCAGCGCCCGCTCGACCAGCGCACAACCCTCGGCAATCAACTCGGCATCCCACAACGAGCGATCCTGATCATCCAGCAGAACCAACTCACCGTCCGCCGAGGTGCGCGCCGGGCGCCGTGACTCGTGCAACAACATCAGCGCCAACAGGCCCATGACCTCCGCTTCCGGCAGCAACTCCATCAGCAAACGCCCGAGCCGGATCGCCTCGCGGGTCAGATCCTCGCGGATCAACTCGTCGCCCATCGACGCCGAATACCCTTCGTTGAACACCAGATAAATTACCCGCAGCACACTGTCGAGCCGCTCGGGCAATTCGCTCAGGCTCGGTACTTGGTAAGGGATTTTCGCGTCACGGATTTTCGCCTTGGCGCGGACGATGCGCTGGGCAATCGCCGCCGGGGCCGAGAGAAACGCGCGGGCGATTTCCTCGGTGGTCAGGTCGCAGACTTCGCGCAGGGTCAGCGGGACTTGCGCATCCGCCGCCAGCGCCGGGTGGCAGCAGGTGAAGATCAGCCGCAGACGATCGTCCTCCAGATCCTCGTCGCTCCAGTCTGCCTGTTCCAGCTCTTCGAGTTGCGCCTGCAGCAACGGTTGCGACGCCTTGAAGCGTGCCCGTCGGCGCAACACATCAATGGCTTTGAAGCGCCCGGTGGACACCAGCCAGGTGCGCGGATTGTCCGGCACGCCGTCACGCTGCCAGCGTTCGACCGCGATGAAGAACGCCTCATGCAAGGCTTCTTCAGCGAGGTCGAAATCGCCAAGCAGACGAATCAGCGTCGCCAGAATCCGCCGCGAGTCTTCGCGATAGACCTGCTCGACCCGCGCCTTTACCTCAGACATTCAACTGGCGCACGGGGCGCACTTCAACGCTGCCGACCCGTGCCGCCGGGATGTCCCCGGCGACCTGAATCGCTTCGTTGAGATCTTTGGCTTCGATCAGGTAGAAGCCCGCCAACTGCTCCTTGGTTTCAGCAAACGGGCCGTCGGTGATCGACAGTTTGCCGTTGCGCATGCGCACCGTGGTGGCGGTCTGCACCGACTCCAAAGCCTCGGCGGCGACCATCCGGCCACTGCCCTGCACCGACTCGGCGTAGGCCCAACATTCGGCGTCTTCCGGGCTGTCGGGCAGCGAATGCAGCAGGCGCTCATCGCTGTAGACCAGGCATAAATACTTCATGGCTTTCTCCTGAATCGAACGGATCAACTATGGCTGAAGATCAGGGTTGCACATCAAACAGGGTTGCGCCGCTCATCGGATCGAACGGCGCCGACCAGTGTTCATGGGCGATTTTCCACACCCCACCGACTTGTCGATAACACGCGGTGGCGCGCATCCAGCAACTCTGGGTTTCGCCCTTGTCATTGGTGCCGCCGCAATTGGCGACCCAATGCGCGAAGGCGATGTTGTCGGCGGTCTCGATGGCGATTTCGTGGAACTCGAAAATGTGCGGGCCCGGGCACATTTCCATGCAATCGACCCAATGCTTGCGGTAGGCGGCTTTGCCCTTGAATTGCAGGGCCTTGATCGCATCGAACGAGAGGATATCGTCGGCGTACAGGGCCATGACTTTTTCCACGTCCTTGGTCATGACTGCCTGGCGGTAAGTGTCGATCAGGGTCTGGATTCCGCTTTGTGCGCTCATGGTGTTCTCCGTGATTGTTGTTGTGAAGACACCCTTAGTCGTTCGGCAGATGGGGAGATCGACAGGCGAAACAAAAAATTTCCGTTGAGAACAAAGTCGATAGAATTCGCACTTATCTTTGTAGGAAAAAGGAAATTCCCGTGTCATCCCGACTGGTCCCGTACGAAGTCCTGAATGCTCAACAGCGGCAGCAGGTCGAGGCGATTGAAGTCCACGCCGAGCAGATCAAGTTCTCTGGTGATATCCACGGCGCGCTGCACTCGTTGCTGTCGAAACCCGGCCCCGGCGTGAAGGGGTTTGCGCTGTTGGTGGATGATGTGCCGGTGGCGTTCCTGTTGCTCAAGCGCCCGCCCGTGTTGCCGGCCTGGGCCGATGAACACAGCGCCACATTGCATGCGTTGCAGGTTGATCGTCGGGCACAAGGCAAGGGTTACGGCAAAGCCTGTTTGCTGGCACTGCCGGAGGTTGCGCGCCAGGCGTGGCCGGAAATCAAGGGACTGGAATTGTCGGTGGATGCGGATAACAACGCAGCCATCGCGCTGTACGCCAAACATGGTTATGTCGACAGCGGCGAGGCCTACAAGGGCCGGATCGGTTACGAACGACGCATGGGCCTGTTTTTCTGAATCAATCGAAGCCCTACCGACCGCAGGCGCTTTCCACAAACGCCTGAACGACGGCCAGTTCGACGCCGAAACCTACGACCGCGAAGCCCCGACACGAACCCTCAACAGCCTCTACTGACACCCCCACAATCCCTGTAGGAGCTGCGGCACGCTGCGATCTTTTGATCTTGATCCCTCAAAACAAGATCAAAAGATCGCAGCGTGCCGCAGCTCCTACCGGGATCGGGGCAGAGAATTAGAGCCTCAGAGGGTCAGGATCATCTCGTGCCACACCATGCCGCCGTGGTCGGATTCGGACGGTTTGATGTAGGCAAAGCCGAACCCGGCGTACAGCGACACATGCTGTTCCTTGCACATCAGGTGAATCGTCGCCTTGTTCAAACCGCGCATGCGTTCGATGAATTCGCCCATCAAGCGCTTGGCCAGACCCTGCCCCTGATAATCCGGGTGCACCACCACCGACATGATCACCACGTTCGGCCCGGCCGGGTCGTGGCCGATCAGTTCCTTGAAGTCTTCGTCGGACATCTGCACGTCGAACGCCGCGCCAGAGTTGACGAAACCGGCGACCACGCCATCCACTTCGGCAACGATAAAACCATCCGGCCAGGTGGCGATGCGCTTGGCGATCTTCTCACGAGTCGCCGCTTCGTCGCCTTCATAGGCAACGGTCTCGATGGCGTAGCAGCGATCAAGGTCGGCAGGAATGGCGTTACGAATGAGGGTGGTCATGGCAGCTCGAAATCAGCGGGAGAAAGGCCTGAAAGCATAAAGGAATAAGCACTGCATATCGATCCGCAGGCGCGGCGTAAAGCTTGCGTATAAGCGCTTTTCTTCGGTTTCACGGCGGGCTATTGCTGTTGCCTGGCACTGATAACCCTTGGGGGAAACAGCTTATGAGCAGCGTTGAAATCGGTCTGTTGATGGTATTGGGCATCAGTACTTTCGGCTTTATCACGCTGGGCATCGACCTGTTGCGGGCGCGATGGAACAACAAGAGCAAACAGGGTTGAAAACAGTGAGGCGGATCAGTGATCCGCCTCATCGCTGTCTGGTCAGCGCTTCGTTTCGACCGGTACGCAGATTTCCAGCTTGCCGGTTTTGCGCGCCGGATTGAAATCCGCGCTGTAGCGTTCGATTTCCGGGGCGTTGAGTTCCACATAACTCGAGCTCGGCAACCAGGTCTTGTAGATGTATTGCAGGGTCTGCGGCAGATGTTCGAGCGAGCCTTTGTGCTCGAACACTGCGTACTGCCGAGGCAGGACTTCGACCCACTGGTACACCTTCTGGTCCAGGTCATCCAGTTTGCTGATTTCCACCCCAGCGATGTAGTCGAAGCCACCCTCGCCGTCGAAATTTGAGCAGACCCCATAGGTCACTTCGCCTTTCTGGCCCGGCACTTTCCCCAGATATGGCAAGAACTTTTCCCATAGCGCAGGAATGTCCTTGGCGGTCGCTTGGGTAAATCGACCACGAAAACCTGCAATCAGCAGGAAGTGTCCATGTTCGAAGCGAGGTTCAGCCACTTCGACGCGTGTTTGCTCATCCATGACTCGACTCCTGGAACAAAAAAAGGGGTTCGGCTGGGAGTATAGAAGCCAAACCCGATTCGCAAGGTTACAGCGCGTGCAACTGGTCGGCAGCCCCGGAGCCAACGAACTCGTTATAGCCAGATAGAATCACGTACACCGCGAAATAGCAGAAGATCGCCGCTGAAGCCATGTACGAATAGCGCAGCAGTTTGTCGCCCAGCAGCTTGCCGCCATGGCTCGCGGCGAAGCACAGACCGGCCGACCACAACAGCCCGGCACACAGGAAGCCGCCGAGGAACAGCGCCGAACTCAGCGGGCCGCCGCCACCGGAACGGGCGATCAGCGTGCCGCCGACTGCGGCAAACCACAGGATCGCGCTCGGCGACGACATGGCGAGGAAAATCCCCCGGAAGAACTCCTTGCGATGCGAGTTGCTGCCCACCTCGGCGGTCTCGGCCAGCAGTGCTTCGTGATGAATCGCCGAATAAATCATCTTCGCCGCAAAGTAGATCAGCAGCGCCGAGCCGCCGATCCACAGCACCCAGCGCACGGTTTCGTATTGCAGCAAAACGGTCATCCCGGCCAGCGCCAGAATCGCGTAAATCAAGTCGCCGACGCAGGTGCCAAGACCCAGCGCAAAGCCCTGAAAGTAGCCGCGTTGCATGGCCAGAGTGATCATCGCAATGTTGGCCACGCCGATATCCAGGCACAGCGAAAGGCTCAGCAGAAAGCCGCTGGTGAATTCCATTAACCGTTTTCCTTGGGAAAAAATTGTTGTCGCACGCTCTGGACAGTATGCCATCACTGCCCTTATCTTCCGCCACAGGTCACCGCAGTGACCAGCGTCGCTCGGACGGTTCCGGGCGCTTACGTTATCCGAGGCAACAATGGCCGAACAAGGTTCGCCGCGCCGCTTTGCGCGCATAGATCGACTCCCCCCTTACGTTTTCAACATCACCGCCGAGCTGAAGATGGCCGCGCGACGTCGTGGTGAAGACATCATCGACTTGAGCATGGGCAACCCTGACGGGGCCACGCCACCGCATATCGTCGAAAAACTGGTGCAGGTTGCACAGCGCGAAGACACCCACGGTTACTCCACGTCCAAGGGCATTCCGCGTCTGCGCCGGGCGATTTCCAACTGGTACAAGGAACGCTACGAGGTCGATATCGACCCGGAAAGCGAAGCCATTGTCACCATCGGTTCCAAGGAAGGCCTGGCGCACTTGATGCTGGCGACCCTCGATCAGGGCGACACGGTGCTGGTGCCGAATCCGAGCTATCCGATTCACATCTACGGCGCAGTGATTGCCGGCGCGCAGGTGCGCTCGGTGCCGCTGATTCCGGGTGTGGACTTCTTCGACGAGCTGGAACGAGCGATTCGCGGCTCGATTCCGAAGCCGAAAATGATGATCCTCGGCTTCCCGTCGAACCCGACCGCGCAGTGCGTCGAGCTGGACTTCTTCGAACGGGTGATCGCCCTCGCCAAGCAGTACGACGTGCTGGTGATTCACGATCTGGCTTACGCCGACATCGTCTACGACGGCTGGAAAGCCCCGTCGATCATGCAGGTGCCGGGCGCCAAGGACATCGCAGTGGAGTTTTTCACCCTGTCCAAGAGCTACAACATGGCGGGCTGGCGCATCGGTTTCATGGTCGGCAACCCGGAACTGGTCAACGCCCTGGCGCGGATCAAGAGCTACCACGACTACGGCACTTTCACCCCGCTGCAAGTAGCGGCGATTGCTGCGCTGGAAGGCGATCAGCAATGCGTGCGCGACATCGCCGAACAGTACCGGCAGCGGCGTAACGTACTGGTCAAGGGCCTGCATGAATTGGGCTGGATGGTCGAGAATCCGAAAGCTTCGATGTATGTCTGGGCGAAGATTCCCGAGGCGTACGCACATATGGGCTCACTGGAATTCGCCAAGAAGCTGCTGGCCGAGGCCAAGGTCTGCGTCTCGCCGGGCGTTGGTTTTGGCGAGTACGGCGACGATCACGTGCGCTTCGCGCTGATCGAAAACCAGGACCGGATTCGTCAGGCGGTACGCGGGATTCGCGGGATGTTCCGGGCCGATGGCCTCGCTCCGAAAACTGCTGGCTAACACAAACCCAGTAGGAGTGAGCCTGCTCGCGATTACGGTGTATCAGTCACCGTAAATGTCACTGATTAAGCGCTATCGCGAGCAGGCTCACTCCTACAGTGGGGATGTGTTGAGCCATAAAATCATCACCCACAAAAAAACCGCATCGCTGCGGTTTTTTTGTGTCCGCGGATCGCTTAGACGAACAGCGACAACAGCAGAATAAAGCCCAGCGCGACGATCGACAGGATGGTTTCCATCGCTGTCCAGGTCTTGAACGTCTCGGCCACGGTCATGTTGAAGTATTGCTTCACCAGCCAGAAACCGGCGTCGTTGACGTGGGACAGGATCAACGAACCGGCACCGGTCGCCAGCACCAGCAGCTCACGATTGACGCCCGGGATCATCCCGACCACCGGCACCACAATGCCTGCGCCAGTGATGGTCGCCACAGTCGCCGAACCGGTTGCGATACGGATCACCGCCGCCACCAGCCAGGCCAGCAGGATCGGCGAGATCTGTGCGCTGACCGCCATGTGGCCGATCACGTCGCCCACACCGCTGGTCACCAGCATCTGCTTGAAGCCACCGCCGGCACCGATGATCAGGATGATCGCGGCAGTCGGCGCCAGGCTCGCATCGAGCCATTTGAGGATTTGCTGAGAACCGATGCCCTGCTTGTGGCCGAAGGTGTACAGCGACAGCAGCAACGCCAGCAGCAGCGCCGAGATCGGGTGACCGATCATGTCCATCCAGGTACGGAAGAAGTTGCCGTCCGGCAGCGCTACGTCAGCAAAGGTTTTCAGCAGCATCAGGAACACCGGCAGCAGCACGGTGATCAGGGTGATGCCGAAGCTCGGCAGTTTGGTCGAATCGGTTTCACGGGCCAGTTGATCGACCAGTTCCTGATTCGGCGTGCCGGGAATGTGCTTGGCGATGAACGTACCGAAGATCGGGCCGGCAATGATTGCCGTCGGCAGCGCAACGATCAGACCGTAAAGAATGGTCTTGCCGATGTCGGCACCGAACACGCCGATGGCCAGCAGCGGGCCCGGGTGCGGCGGCACCAGACCGTGTACGGCAGAGAGGCCGGCGAGCAGCGGGATACCGATCTTGATGATCGACACGCCAGTGCGGCGGGCAACGATGAACACCAGCGGAATCAGCAGCACGAAGCCGATTTCGAAGAACAGCGGAATGCCCACCAGGAACGCGGCGAACATCATTGCCCACTGCACTTTGTCCTTGCCGAACGCGCGAATCAGGGTCTGGGCAATCTGATCCGCCCCGCCCGATTCAGCCATCATTTTGCCGAGCATGGTGCCCAGCGCGAGGATGATACCGACGAAACCGAGCACGCCACCAAAGCCGTCCTGGAACGCCTTGATGATGGTGCCGATCGGCATACCCGAGGTCAGACCAAGGAACGCCGCTGCGATGGTCAGCGAGATGAACGGGTGAATCTTGAACTTGGTGATCAGGACAATCAGCCCGATTACCGTGACCACTGCATCGAGCAGCAGGAACGAGTCGTGGGACATGCCAAACATTGGGGGTGTCTCCTGGTTGTTGTTGTTATTAAAGCGGGTTAATCAGAAGTCGTGAGGACAGCGCTATTTGCATGAACACGTTCATACCGCCTGCTTCAGACCATTGGCCTGCCACCAGACGTGGGCTTGCGCAGCCAACTCTTCAACGCTGTGGATCGAGGCATTGAGTGCCAGCGTCAACGGCTCGCCCTTGGGCGATTCGAGGGTGGCGAACTGGCTTTCGATCAACGTGGCCGGCATGAAATGGCCCGGGCGGTGCGACACACGCTCGGCGGCGACTTCAGGCGTCAGCTCAAGAAACACGAAGCCCAGGCCCGGCAAGGCACTGCGCAACACTTCGCGATAACTGTGTTTGAGTGCCGAACAGGTCAGCACCGGGCGCTCGCCGAGGGCATCGACGCGACGCAGTTCGACGCACAGGCTGTCGAGCCAGCCGGCACGGTCGTCGTCGTTAAGGGGAATCCCCGCGCTCATCTTTTCGATGTTGGCGGCTGGATGAAAAGTATCGCCTTCAATGGCAGTGGCGCCGCTCAATTGGCACAGGGCCTCGCTGACGCACGTCTTGCCGCAACCGGCAACGCCCATGATGACCATGTCGGTGTTGGGATGATTATTGTTACACCTCA
>NZ_JBIUXX010000069.1:0-27018 GCF_044744235.1 Pseudomonas sp. NPDC087346 | reverse complement strand
GCCGACCAAGATGGACGCTCACCAACTGACCGAAGAAGGCTACTACGGCATCTACGGCAAGGCCGGCGCACGCATGGAAATGCCAGGCTGCTCGCTGTGCATGGGTAACCAGGCACGTGTAGAGCCGAACGCGACCGTGGTGTCGACTTCGACCCGTAACTTCCCGAACCGTCTGGGCGACGGCGCGAACGTCTACCTGGCTTCGGCTGAGCTGGCGTCCGTTGCTTCGATCCTGGGTCGCCTGCCGACCGTCGAGGAGTACATGGAATACGCTGGCAAGATCGACAGCATGGCGGCCGATATCTACCGCTACCTGTCCTTCGACCAGATCGCCGAGTTCCGTGAAGCTGCTGCGAACGCCAACATCCCGGTCGTTCAAGCCTAACGTTACAACGCAATGAAAAACGCCGCCCATCGTGAGATGAGCGGCGTTTTTTTATGCCTCAAAATCCCTTGTAGGAGTGAGCCTGCTCGCGATAGCGGTGCGTCAGTCAACATTTGTATCAACTGGCGGACAGCTATCGCGAGCAGGCTCACTCCTACAAGGGTTATGTGTTGAGTTTGAGGGCTTGCTGTACGGCACCATCAACGCTCAATCCGCTGAGAATCACCCCATTCGCCGCCACTTCAGGCAACGCATCCAGCACCACCATCGCCTCATGCTTCAGCCGCGCCAGAATCAGCCGCTTGCCCTCCTGATGCACCCGCAGGAAAAACTCCTGCATCGCCTCGATACTGGTGCCGTCCAGATCCGGTGATTCCTCCAGACTCAAAATCACCGTATGCACCGGCACCGGCGAATGACGGATCAAGCGCAACGCCGCGCCGAGAATGCGTTCCACGTTGGCAAAAAACAGCGCCTCGCTAGGCCGAATAATCAACACGCCCGGTTCTGCCTGCGCAATCGGGTGGCGCTGCACATCGACAAAATCATGCCCGCCATCGATCCGCCCCAGCACCTGAATATCCGCCGCTGACATCTGTTTGAGCATCAGCAACACACTGATCGCCACCGACACCAGTAAACCATCCAGCACGCCAAGCACCAGCACCGCCGTAACTGCGCACAGCACCAACACCCGATCCCGGCGCCAGACGAAATAACGCCCCAGCGGTTGCAGACTCAATCCGCGCCCCAGCGCATGCATGACAATCGCCGCCAGCACCGGCTCTGGTGTCAACGCGATCCACGGCAACACCGTCAGCACGATAATCAACACCACCAGCGCCGCCACCCCACCCGCCCATCGCGAAGTGGCACCCGCCGCCTCGTTCGCCGAGGTCGCCGAATACCCCGCCCCGGCCGGCATGCCGTGGAACAACCCGGACAACAGATTCGAAGCACCCAGCGCCAGCAAGTCGCGGTTGGAGGTGACGCGGTCGCCGTGTTTCAGCGCAAAGGAACTGATCGAGCCGTAAGACTCCGCGTACAGAATCATCACCAGCGCAAAACCCACCTCCCCCAGCCGTAGCCAGTCGGCGAACGGCAGGACCGGCAGCCTGGGTATTTCCAGACTCAGATCGATCACGCCGATCAGCTTCACGCCATACGCCGGCAGGTTCAGCCATTGCCCGGCAGCGATACCGATCACCACAACCAATAAACCACCGGGCAAGCGTGGAAAACGCGAAAACAGCCCCAACAACACCAGCGCCGCAGCCGCAACGCCAGCCGCCGCCCAGTTCCATTGCGGCAGTTGCTCCAGCAGTTGCGGGGCGAAGCGCACCAGATTGGCATCGGTCAGATGCACGCCGACCACACTGGCGACCTGCTTGAGAATAATCGTCAGCGCCAAGCCGAAGGCAAACCCGCGCAGCACCGGTTTGGCGATGAACGAAGTGACGCTGCCAAACCGGAAGATCCCCGCCAGCAAAAACAACCCGCCACTGACCAGCACCAGGCCAATCGCCAGGGTCGAACGCAGTTGCGGATCACCATTGGCCAGCGTCGCCGTGGCCGCCGCCAACACCGCTGCCGAAGATGAAGTCGCCGAAACAATCGCAAAGCGGCTGGTGCCGAACAGCCCATAGCACAGTAAGCCGGCAAACAAGGCGATGACCCCGGCCTGCGGCGCCAGCGCGGCAATGGTCGAATATGCAACCGCTTCGGGCAGCAGCAGCCCGGCAATCGACAGGCCGGCAAGCACATCCTGCCAGCGATTAGTGGGTGCGACACGTTGAGGGGCGCTCGACAATCCGCTGTCTCCAGGTGAAAAAAACCGCTGCGCGTGTGATACGCGTAGCGGCCTACTGTAGCTGAAAAGCCTAGGATCGCTGCCTGCCAATACAACCCTGCATCCCGGATACGTCCTACATAAGAAAACGATTCGGCCGACTGCGCGATAACGCAGACCCAAGCAAAGTCTTGTGCCTGAAAAGGACACAGGAAAATGTGCATGTTGAGTGCTGGCCAACCCGATCTGCCTGACGATTTACCGTGGAAACAGCAGCAGGCCTTTTTGTTGTTTGACGGCGCGACGATCACCGATCTGCCTGTGCAGGTGAAACGGCTCAGTCCCGCCGCCAGCACTTTTGCCCTGTTCGACCAATCACCGTTCGTGGAATTGCGCGATATATCGCCGTTGCTGGTGGCGATCGAACAGCCAGATGAACCCTTGATGGAGTTTTTTCTGCAACGCGCCCACGAGGAAAGTGGTGTGTTGTTGTTTAGTCCGGCGCCCGCGCATGCCGTGGCTGAGCATTTGCGAAAACTGGTGGCGGTCAAGCTACCGACAGATCAATCGGCGCTGTTACGTCTGGCGGACGCTGCCGTGATGCGGGCGATGCTTGCCAGTGCCGATCAGTCTTTGTTCGGCCCGCTGAGCTGTGTGGTCAGCGCTGACTGCGTCAATGTGCTTTGGCACTGCCAGCGGCCACGGCAAGCTGAATGCCCGACACTTGTTGCGCCTTATCGGCTCAGCGTTGAACAAAATACCGCGCTGGACCTGGTCGACCGGCGTCGAACGCTGCTTGATCTCGATGCGCATTTGCTGAAGCACTTCTGCGCATTCCATGTTGGGGAAACGCCAGGCCTGCGCTGGCCAATGCTCGAGCAGATTGCAACCCGATCCGACGCGCTTGGCCTGAGTAACAAATCCGAGTTGTTCAACTACGCGAATTTGATGGCCTGGCTCGACGGTCACGAAATCGCCCAGCACCCGCAAATCCACCATTTGCTCCACGCGCCCTCCCTGCAACCTGCCGGCGAGCGCGTGGCACTGGCTGCCGAGTTGGCGCTGCGCTGGGCCAGTCAAAGGGCACGACCATGACTCACCCGGCGATCCTTGATGCGGCGGCGGCTTCAAAAAAACCGTTCGGCTCCATCGACTTCTGTCCATTGCGCCAGACTCTTGTACAGCTACTGCCACTGTCTTACGGACTGGTTGAAAAACACCTCGACCCGAGCGCCGAACTGACGCTGCCATACACCTTGAGCGCCCGACCGATGGGCATTCGCCGCTTGCGCGACGGCTGGCTGTACCTCATCGACGGCCTCAGTGGCGAGTTATATGAATACCGGATGCTCGACGGCGTTGTCAGCGCGCTGCTGCACAAAGGCAAAACGGTGGGTGAAGATCTGCGCACGCCCATCGAAGAGCGACCGGCACTGATCTTTTCCCGCAAGAGCACCTTGTACGTGACCTTCGCTGAAGTGCAGTGGACGGCGGGTAAATGTCATCAGGTGCTCGACAATGCCGAGGAGCGCGAGCACTTCATGCAAGCGGTGAATCTCGGCCCGGTGAATTGCGAGACTGGCGGCGAGCATTTGCTGACCGTTGAGCAAACCGGGCAATGGCTGGCGGAGCTGGCGACCTTTGCCGAACCGCTTGCCCCGTCGGGATCAGGCGAAACCTCACTGCCGACGGTACACGTCAGCGATGCCCCCGAGCACGAGCGCAAACCGTATCTCTGGGAAAAGCCCCAGCGTTTTCGCGAGGCGCACATCGGCGAATTTCTGGGTCGGGTTCGCGCGCCTTATCAGGACGACACGCTGTTTTTGCTGGTCGACGACCACCTCGGCGTGATGCGCGATCTGGCCGAGTATCAGGACACCGTGGTCGGTTGGGTCGAGGATTGGAGCAACACCGATAACAACGCACGCGATTATTTATTGGCCGCTTATATCGAGTCCCTGAGCCAACTGAGTGCCGCAGACTTCGACAGTCTGGCCAAGGCCAGCGATCAGCCACAGGGCAAGGCCCTGTTTGCCGATCTGGAGCAACTGCCCGAACCGGAGCGGGAAAACACCCGCAAGGCTTTGCTCGATTACCTGAACAAGGGCGGCAACATCCAGCCAAGCAACGCGCCTGCACCGCCAGCACTACAGAAATTGCGCGCACAGGGTTTCGACGACGAGATGCAGCGCAATCGCTTGGCCCCCACGGAAGAAATCGATCGACGCTATTACACGCGAGAGCATTTCGACGCGGTCGCGCCAGCCGATTTCGTTGATAGACATCTGGAGACGCTGATCAGCCTCGGCAAGGATCAGGATAGCCACAGGCAGAACGTGCTTGAAGGTTCCGCAATCAGTGGTAAACGCGGAATAAATGACCTGATCGACCGTCCGGCGATGGACGAGGTTCTGAACCGTCATCGTGACGATCTCGGACGCTGGAACCGATTGCTCGACCGAATCACTGCTGACCGCACGCAATTGCTGTGCGACGGCCGCTTCCACCGCTCGGCGTGGTACTACGACGCGCAAGCGCCGGAGCAAGTCGGCCCAGCCCTCGCAGCCGAATACGCTTGCCTCAAGGACATCTGTCGCAGCGATGTGGCGAGCGAGCAAATACTTGGCTATCTGGAAGAACATCCGGAGCTGACCCGACCGCTGTTCTACACCTTGCCGCTGCGGGTCCAGCCCGAACAGGCCGGGCAATACTCGACGCTGTTCAACGCTGGCATGGCGACGTTCAACAACCTGCCGCAGTGGCTGGCCAAGCTGCAAAAGGTCGAGCAACCGCACCTCCCGGCCCTCGACGACTTGCCCGAACACACCCGCGCCATCGCCGACGCGGTGCAGCAAAGTTACAGTCCGGCGCTGAACCTGGGGCTGAGCCGTGCACTGGAAGGTTTCGACCTGTCGGGCGAAAAGATTCCTGAACTGGATGAGTTGTTCCAGCGCCTGCCCAAAGCGTTGCGCCTTCGTGTCTTCGACGCGGCGAAAACCAGCGGCGTGAGCTTCACCGTCGCCAGCCCTGCCGAACAGAGCGCATTGCAAACCGCGATCAAGGAAGTGCTGCGCGAACGCGAATACCTCAAGACCCTCAACCGGGAGCGCAACCAACTCACCCACAACAAAAATCGCCCGGGACATAAAACACCTCGGGCAGTGGAGTTGCAGGAGGAAATCGTGCGGGTTCGGGCACAACTGACGCAGATTGAAGGGCGATTGGCTGCAGCGCTGAGCCCGATTGAAGAACTGCCGGATCGCTCGGCACGGCTTTATGGTGCAACGCCTGCACGGGCTGGGGTGACGGTGGTATTTCCGCCGGCGCAACAGGGGGAATTGAGGAGTTTGTTGGGGAATATCCGGTTGGGGATTGGCGGGGTTTCGACAGGGAGTTTGGTGAAGACTGAGGGGATGGGGTTGGTGGTGGTTTTGGTGCAGGTGGTGAATTTGGTTGGGGCTTACCGGGAGCTGATGAGTCAGACCAAAGACAGAAAGAAACGGGCGGACTTTTTTGCTGCTTTGGCCGCGACGGGAGCTGCCGGGCTCACTGCAGCGCAGAGTCTTTCGGATACGGCTTTGAAGGCTCGTAGCAAAGCACTTGTAGCAGGGTTTCAATCCCATGCGTTGCAGCACGTACATGTGCAGATGGGCAAATTGCATATTGGGCTGGGTATCTTCACGTATGGTTTGGGCTTTAGGGTTTCTTTGGCCAGTTTTAACAATCAAAAGCAAAATTGGCAGGAAGCGGTTCGCAGTGGAAATGATTCAGCGCAGATGGCGGCCGCTCTCGCGACATTGGGCGCGGGCGGCATGGTAACTGTGAATGCCTATGGACTGAGTCGTACCGCTCACGCAACTTTCACAGTGTTGACTGCTCCTGACAGCGCAGCACGAACCGCCGCATGGGCTGCCGCAGGCACTCGCTTATCAACAGTATTCTTCCGCTTCAACCTCGCGGGTGCTTTGTTTACAGTTTTGGAGTTGAGCGGTACGTGGCTGTTCAACCGTTACAACATCAGCGCGCACGATAAGTGGCTGAGAATCACGCCCTGGAGCCAGGATGCGGAGATGCGCGGCGACCACTCACTGGATGACTATCAACGTTATCTGGCTTTTCTGATACACGCGCCTTACGCCCAGCTTGGCCAAAACTCATACGACTCCTGGCTGAAAAACCTGCTGTTAAAAGCCCAGCCCAGCGATATCCATTTGGTGCTGCCAAGACTGGCATTGAATGATTTTCTGCCTCCTCTCGGAGGTAAGGCAACTCACCGTTTAGGCATCGGTGCGCACCGTATTTCCATTCCTTTACACAGCCAAGGAACACCACGAGAACGCAAGGACATCATTAGTGACGAGGTCGTCAGTAGTTTGCGCATCGTCAAGTCATCTGCAGAAGGATTGGTGCTCTGCCTTCAATACCCGATTGATCCGGGCTCTGAATTCACTCCTGCGAAAGAAACGCTTGAACTGGCCGTCTGCATTCAAAACTTGAACGCAAAAGGCGAATGGGCATCGCGAACCCAAGTGATACATCTGGACCCTCGGGGTGAGGGGCATTTTTCGGTAGTTTCTCCTCAGTTGGTGAAAGAGAAGCCTCCAGTTCTGCTCGTCGAAACCCAGTTTCTGGAGCAAGCCGATCATGCCGAATAAACTTGATAAGCAAATAGGTAATCCTCAACTTCAACAGTCACGAACAGCAGGTGATATCGAACCGTTCCCAAGCGGAAAAATCACTTATCTCGCGCCACTGCCACTACCAACCTCAATGCCACCCTATGGCCCGCATATTGGCGAACTGAATGACGTGCACATGGACTTTGGATTGGGATACCCACAAGTCTTTATGTGGCAAATGACCTTAGGAGGGCCATTTAGCGTTGCATGCATGATCGCCTTTCTATTTCCCCTGATCGTTGGTTTTCTGGTCTTTTTGTTCGGAATGGGTTGGGAAGATATTAGTCACGCCATACAAGGTGTTTTTCACGAGGCGCATGGTGAGGCTTTTGTCGCTTTTTTTTGCGGTCTACTCATCGGCCTAGGCGTCTGGCACCACAACCACAAAAAACGCGCCCATCTCATACCCACCCGCTTCAACCGCCAACGTCGCGAAGTCTGCTTCATGCCCAAAGGCGCTATCGAACCAGTCTTCGTCCCTTGGGAATCCCTTTGCGCGTGGACCATAGAAGCCCAAGGCGTCACCCAGTACGGCGTCCACCGCCAATACGGCATGGGTATCGGCTTTTACCAGGGCGAAACCCTCACCAGCCTCGAATTCCCCTGCGCCGGATTGTCACTCGCGATCAGTCATTGGGAGGCGATTCGCGGTTACATGGAATACGAAGTCAACGACCTCAAATCGATTCAGGACCTGCAAGATCTACAAGGCCCCGACGACCCTCCCCACCAAGGCCTGCACACATTCCGCAATGCCCGTACACGTATGCACCAACAAATCCGCGATGGCTCACGCACACGTTTGTCGGGCTTCTTTTGGTACCTGTATCACGTCATGACCTTGTGGACGATTCCCAACCACCTCGTCGAATGGGAAGTGCGCCGCCTCGAAAAAATCGGCAAACAAACCCTGCCCGAAGCCATGCGTGAATGGTCAGAGCCGCTGTCGGAAGATCAATGGGTCAAACCGAGTGCAGAGCTGCTGCGAATGAGCGAGGAGGTACGGCAGATGCAAAAACGCCAGCCACAACGGCCGATTACCGAGATATTTGCTGATGTTCAACGCTCGGGGCATAGCGGAAAGTGTCGCGTATGACGGGATATTTTTCGGTAGTAGCTCCTCAGTTACTCAAAGAGAAGCCTCCAGTTCTGCTAGTCGAAACCCAGCTTCTGGAGCAAGCCGATCATGGAGAATAATCACGACCAATCCGTCAGCACACAGCAGATTGAACAACCGCAAAAAGCAGGGGATATCAAACCGTTTCTGGGTGGCAAAGTTACCTATCTTGCACCGTTACCCTTACCAACACTGTTGCCCCCTTATGGACCACATATTGGTGAGCTGAATGATGGTCACATGGATTTCGGGGGGGGAGCACCCCAGGTTTTTTCATGGCAGATGATTTTGGGTGGGGCAATAACAATGACCTTTATGTGGGCCGTCCTGGCGCCTCTTTTCAGCTTATGTTTTGGTCTCGTTTCAGGATACGACTGGCAGTATTCCTGGGAGTTTGCAGAGCAGTTATTTTGGCCCTCATCAAAGCTCGGATTGCAAACAGCGTTCGTCATGTTATTCATCGGCCTATGCGTCTGGCACCACAACCACAAAAAAAGCATCCACCTCATCCCCACCCGCTTCAACCGCCAACGTCGCGAAGTCTGCTTCATGCCCAAAGGCGACACCGAACCAGTCTTCGTCCCTTGGGAATCCCTTTGCGCGTGGACTATAGAAGCCCAAGGCGTCACCCAGTACGGCGTCCACCGCCAATACGGCATGGGTATCGGCTTTTACCAGGGCGAAACCCTCACCAGCCTTGAATTCCCCTCCGCCGGTCTGCCGCTCGCAATCAGTCATTGGGAGGCGATTCGTGGCTACATGGAATACGAAGTCAACGACCTCAAATCGATTCAGGATCTGCAAGACCTGCAAGGCCCCGACGACCCACCCCACCAAGGCCTGCACACATTCCGCAATGCCCGCACACGCATGCACCAGCAAATCCGCGACGGCTCACGCACTCGGCTGTCGGGCTTCTTTTGGTACCTGTATCACGTCATGACGTTGTGGACGATTCCCAACCACCTCGTCGAATGGGAGGTGCGCCGCCTCGAAAAAATCGGCAAACAAACCCTGCCCGAAGCCATGCGTGAATGGTCGGAACCGCTGCCGAAAGATCAATGGATCAAACCGAGTGAAGAGTTGCTGCGACTGAGCGAAGAGGTGCGGCAAATGCAAAAGCGCCAGCCGCGACGGCCGATTACCGAGATATTTGCTGATGTTCAACGCTCGGGCCCAATCGGAAAGCGTCGCGTATGACGGGATATTTTTCGGTAGTAGCTCCTCAGTTACTCAAAGAGAATCCTCCTGTTTTGCTAATCGAAACCCGATTTCTGGAGCAGGCCGATCATGCCGAGTAAATGCCACAAGGCCATCCGCCCAGAAAAAGCTGAACAACCACGAAAGGCTGGAGATATCGAGCCTTTCACGGGCGGAAAAATCACATATCTTGCTCCGCTACCTTTACCAACACCGATGCCACCTCACGGCCCACATATCGGCGAGCTGAACGACGTGTATATGGATTTCGGACTGGGCTCACCACAAGTGTTCTCATGGCAAGTCATATTAGGTGGGCCGATCAGCTTGTCATTCACGGCTGTATTCTTATTCCCGCTAATTACCGGAGTTATGGGAATTATTTTTGGATACGGACAGGAGGCTATATGGGAATCCATGGTCGGCATGTTTGAGACAGGCTATGAGAGCGCGCTTATAACCGACCCTTTAATCTTACTCATCGGCCTATGCGTCTGGCACCACAACCACAAAAAACGCGCCCATCTCATACCCACCCGCTTCAACCGCCAACGTCGCGAAGTCTGCTTCATGCCCAAAGGCGCTACCGAACCAGTCTTCGTCCCTTGGGAATCACTTTGCGCGTGGACCATAGAAGCCCAAGGCGTCACCCAGTACGGCGTCCACCGCCAATACGGCATGGGAATCGGCTTTTACCATGGCGAAACCCTCACCAGCCTCGAATTCCCTTGCGCCGGACTGTCACTCGCAATCAGTCATTGGGAGGCGATTCGCGGTTACATGGAATACGAAGTCAACGACCTCAAATCGATTCAGGACCTGCAAGATCTACAAGGCCCCGACGACCCACCCCACGAAGGCCTGCACACATTCCGCAATGCCCGCACACGCATGCATCAACAAATCCGCGACGGCTCACGCACTCGGCTGTCGGGCTTCTTTTGGTACCTGTATCACGTCATGACCTTATGGACGATTCCCAACCACCTCGTCGAATGGGAAGTGCGCCGCCTCGAAAAAATCGGCAAACAAACCCTGCCCGAAGCCATGCGTGAATGGTCAGAGCCGCTGCCGGAGGAGCAATGGGTCAAACCCAGTGCAGAGCTGCTGCGAATGAGCGAAGAGGTACGGCAAATGCAAAAGCGCCAGCCGCGACGGCCGATTGCCGAAATATTTGCTGAAGTACAGCGAGGGATTTGAAGCAAGGAGGGAAAAGCTGTGGGGGTCCGGGGTAGCGGGTTTTCGCCGCCCTGCCCCAGAGCAAAAAGCAAAAGATCGCAGCCTGCGACCGCTCCAACAGAAAAACAACAAACCCTGTTGGAGCTGCCGCAGGCTGCGATCTCTTGATCTTTAAACAGACAACTTGTAAACCAGCGCCGAAATCGCCACCAGACCTACAGCAGTGACAAACACGTTCGACGCCTGACCACGATAACGGGCCATCGCCGGCACCTTACGGATCGCGTACATCGGCATCAGGAACAGGATCGCCGCGATGACCGGGCCACCGATGGTTTCGATCATGCCGAGAATGCTCGGGTTCAGGGTCGCGACGATCCAGCACACCACCAGCATCAACGCTGCGACAATGCGATCCAGCGCCTTGGGGCTCGGACGCTTGCCGGTCTTGACGATCAAGCCTTTGAGGCCTTCGCTGGCGCCGATGTAGTGACCGAGGAACGACTTGGAGATCGCCACAAAAGCAATCAACGGCGCCGCAAAAGCGATGGTCGGGTTGCTGAAGTGGTTGGCCAGGTAAGACAGGATCGACAGGTTCTGATCCTTCGCTTCAGCCAATTGCTCAGGCGACAGTGTCAGCACACAGCTGAACACAAAGAACATCACCATCAGCACCATCAGTGCATGGGCACGGAACAGGATCTGCGAACTGCGTTCATCGGCATGCACGCCGTAACGGCGCTTCTGATCGACCGAAAACGCCGAAATGATCGGCGAATGGTTGAACGAGAACACCATCACCGGAATCGCCAGCCACAGCGTGTGCAGCAACGCCGATGGCGCCGGCACCTGCGAAACGGTAGTGAGGATGCCGCCGTTCCAGTGCGGGATCAGATACACCGCCAGAAACAGCAGCGCGACGATGAACGGGTAAACCATCAGGCTCATCGCCTTGACGATTGCCTGCTCGCCGCAACGCACCACCGCCAGCAGACCCAGAATCAGCACGAACGACAGCAGCGCGCGCGGTGGCGGCGTGATGTGCAGTTGGTGTTCGAGGAAACTGGCGACCGTGTTGGTCAGGCCCACGCTGTAGATCAGCAGGATAGGGAAGATGGCGAAGAAGTACAGCAAGGTGATCAACGCACCGGCCTTGATGCCGAAATGCTGCTCGACCACTTCAGTGATGTCGGCGCCTTCGCGACCGGAGAGCACAAAGCGGGTCAGGCCGCGGTGCGCGTAGAACGTCATGGGGAATGCCAGCAACGCGAGGATCACCAACGGCCAGAAGCCGCCAAGACCTGCGTTGATCGGTAGAAACAGGGTGCCGGCGCCGATGGCCGTCCCAAACAGTCCCAACATCCAGGTGGTGTCCTGGCGTGCCCAGCTCGTTAGTTCAGCGGGTGCTGCAGCTTCTTCATAGCGTTGGTCGACGCTATTGGCCTGATCATTCATCCGGTCGGATCTCCGCATTCCGGTCACTTGCCACTCGGTCAGGACGCGTCGGAAAAAACCGACAAACATGCTCCGGCCGAAACAGGGGCGAGATTCTCCGCGATAAATGAGCAGAAGCAAAGACTTAGCTGAGGAATGGTTGTGCGGAGCAGATAAATGGGTTGTCGTTTATGGAAAAGTATCCGTCGGTATCAAGTAAGCCTGATGTCGTTTTCAGGCACGCTTCAGTGCCGAATGCTTATCGGAAATCTGATTAGAGCGAACGGTAGATCACCAATCCGATCACGAGGCACACCAAGCCAAATAAAAATCCGAGGCCGAACCTGAATAGCTCTGAACGTATTTCTGCCGGAGACAGGTTTCGTACTTCATCGGCAAACTCGGCGTCCTCTCGACGCAGTCTTTCGATTCTGGCGTTGCGATCTTCTGTGATCATGCTGATTTTCCTTTTAGTCTAAATCCCGGCCAATAGTCCGAACAACGCAGTAAGCGCGGCTAGCACTGCAGTCCCTACTACAACGGGATACCAGAATTTTTCTCGATTCAATTTAAGCTCCTCGGCAATCAGCTTGCGCCGTTCGACAATGAGCTTCCGGGATTCATTTTGTAGCCTTTCAAGTTCGAGATTTTCGCGATCGTTCTGAAGCATTCGCCTTCCTTGGCTGTTGGCAGTAACTGCCCGAACTGCTTTGTACTCTCATCATTTCGCGTTCACCGCCTGCCGAATAGCGGACGAATCTGCCGAAGTCGTAGGCAAAATCCTCGAATTTAGTAAGTAGCCTCCTACAAAAACTGCGGCGGGTTCATCGCCCCACCGCGGCGTGCACTAATCAATCAGCACCAGAGTAACGAGTGCCCTTAAACGGACACCGCCCAAGGCTATTTATCGGCTATACCCAATGGCGAAAGGTCTGACACGTCCCTGCCCCTTTAGTCCACGGAGCCCACCTCATGCCCCTCGTTCGCGTCGAACTCAAAAAGCGCCCCGACCCAACCTTCGCCAAACGCGTCGGCGAGCAAATCTACGCCGCCATGCGCAGCGCCATCAGCGTCCCGGAGCACGACAACTTCCAGATCCTCGCCGAGCACGACGGTGAGCATTTCATCTTCGACCCCGAATACCTGGGCATCCAGCGCAGTGACCAACTGGTGATCATTCAGATCACCCTCAACGAAGGCCGAACCCAAGAGCAGAAAAAAGCGCTGTACCAGACCATTGCGCAGAACCTCAACACCCATCTGGCGATCCGTCTGGAGGATGTGTTCATCAATCTGGTGGAAGTGAAAAAAGAAAACTGGTCATTCGGCAACGGCATCGCCCAATACGCCAGTTGACAGCCTGGCAAGTGCGCCAGCATGATCGGCCCATGAACATTTGCCCACTGCACCTCACCCGTAACACCACGACCGCCATCGGCGGGTCGTGGTGTTTGCGCCTGAGGTAAATCCAGCGCAGCAAACCCAAGGCCCCGCCAGCAATGGACGGGGCCTTGTTGTTTCTCCCGTCCGTGCGGCTGCAGTTGTAAACAGTCGAGTCACCCAAGGAGAAAAACCATGTCCGCAGCACTGTTGATCATCGATATGCAGGTCGGTCTGTTCCACGGCCCGGAAAAACCCCACGACGGCGAACGCGTACTCGCCAATATCCAGCGCTTGATCGCACAGGCGCGCGAGCAAAACGCGCCGATCCTTGCAGTGCGCCATACCGGTCCGCAGGGTTCACCGATTGCCTCCGGCAGCCCGCTCTGGCAGTTGCTGCCCGAGCTTGAACTGGACGCTGAAGTCGACAGCCTTTTCGACAAATCCAGACCCAACGCATTCCATGGCACTGAACTGGCGCAGCAGCTTGAATCCAGAAAAATCGAGAATCTCCACATCGTCGGCATGAAGACGCAGTTCTGCATCGACAGCACCTGTCGCGCCGCCGCCGATCTGGGCTTCAAACCGTTGCTGGTGGCGGACGCCCACACTTGCATGGACACCCCGGCACTCCCCGCCCAGGCCATCATCGACCATCACAATGCGACCCTCGGCGCAGCCTTCGCACGACTGATCAATAGCGCCGACGTAAGCTTCTGACGAAGCGCGCACTCACTCCCCGCTTCAGCTCCTACACTGGCTGATGCGGGGCAGTCGCCAGCCATTGCCAAACCGCTCTGGAATCAGCACTCTGACACGACTTTCGCGACCGAAACGCCGACGATCACAGGAGCCGCGCAATGCCCGCCACCGTTCTGGTACTGGTTGAAACCATCAATGATTATTTGCCGATTCTCGAGCATCAAGGCTTTCACCTGATCCTCGCGCCAACGCCGGCCGAACGTGCGCAAGCCATCGCCACCCACGGCGAACGAATCGATGCCGTGCTGACCCGTGGCCCGCTGGGCCTGACCGCTGACGAAATCGCCGCCCTGCCCGCGCTGAAAATCATCACGGTGATTGGCGCCGGTTACGAACATGTCGACCTGCAAGCCGCGAGTGATCGCGGGATTACCGTGACCAACGGCGCCGGAGTCAATGCCTCGTCGGTGGCTGACCATGCCATGGCCATGTTGCTGGCGTTGGTACGTGACATTCCGCGCTGCGATGCCGCCGTGCGACGTGGCGAATGGCCGAAGATCATGCGCCCGTCACTGGCCGGCAAACGTCTGGGGATTCTCGGCCTCGGCGCGGTGGGCATGGCGATCGCCAAGCGTGCGGGGCTCGGTTTTGATATGCAGATCAGCTATCACAGCCGTCAGGTGCGCAACGACGTGCCTTACGCTTTCTGCTCGACGCCGACCGAACTGGCCAGAGCGTCGGACTTTCTCATCGTCGCGACCCCGGGCGGCATCGGCACTCAACATCTGGTCACGCGTGCGGTGCTGGACGCGCTCGGCCCGAAAGGTTTTATCGTCAATATCGCCCGCGCCAGTGTGATCGCCACTGCCGACCTGATCGTGGCACTTGAGCAGCGACGAATTGCCGGCGCGGCGCTGGACGTGTTCGATCACGAACCGCAAGTCCCCGAAGCGTTGAGAACCCTGAGCAACGTGCTACTGACTCCGCATGTCGCCGGCCTGTCGCCGGAAGCCACCCAGGGCACCGTCGAGTTGGTGGGCAAAAATCTCGTGGCATTTTTCTCCGGCCAACCGGTGTTGACGCCGATTGCGCTCCCTCCAGGACTCAACAACCAGCGCGTGCACTGATAAACAGTGGCAGCGCACCTGAACGCTGCCAAGTCCTGCCTATTCGGAACGCTGATTATCCGGCAACACGCTAACCTATAAGACCGCACCGCGCTTGTTAGCGACCCGGCGCGCCATTAGATTAGCCAATGATGTCTGGCCTCCAAAATAAGCAGAAGGGATAAGCATGGCGCTTACTGACCAGTCCACCCGTATCCGCTCTGGCGAAGAACTCGATGCCAGCCTGATCGATCCGTACCTCAAGGCACATATTCCGGGCCTGAACGGCACCCCGCAGATCAGCCAGTTCCCCGGCGGTGCGTCGAACCTGACCTACCTGCTGGAATACCCGGGACAGGAATTTGTTCTGCGCCGGCCGCCGTTCGGCCACAAAGCCAAATCCGCCCACGACATGGGCCGTGAATTCCGCATCCTCAATCAGTTGCGCGACGGTTTCCCGTACTGCCCGAAAGCCTACGTGCACTGCACCGATGAATCAGTGATCGGCGCCGAGTTCTATGTGATGGAACGGGTCAACGGCATCATCCTGCGCTCGGAATTGCCGGCAGAGCTGGAGCTGGATTCGGAAAAAACCGAAGCCCTGTGCAAGAGCTTCATCGACCGTTTCGTTGAACTGCACCGCGTTGATTACCAGGCCTGTGGCCTCGGCGATCTGGGCAAGCCTGAAGGCTACGTCGCCCGTCAGATCAAAGGCTGGAGCGAGCGCTACGAAAAAGCCCTGACCCCGGACGCACCGCACTGGGAAGCGGTCAAAGCCTGGCTCAACGAGAAGATGCCGGCCGACCACCCGAACTCCAGCATCGTCCACAACGACTACCGCTTCGACAACGTGATCCTCGATCCGAACAACCCGATGCAGATCATCGGCGTGCTCGACTGGGAACTGACCACGCTTGGCGATCCGCTGATGGACCTCGGCAACACCCTCGCCTATTGGATTCAGGCCGACGATCCGGCACCGGTGCAACTGATGCGCCGTCAGCCGAGCCACGCACCGGGCATGCTGACCCGCCGCGAGTTCGTGGATTATTACGCCGAACGCTCGGGCATCCAGATCGACAATTTCGACTTCTACTACACCTACGGCCTGTTCCGTCTGGCCGGTATCGTGCAGCAGATCTACTACCGCTTCTACCACGGCCAGACCCAGGACAAACGCTTCGCGCAGTTCATTCACATGAACAAGCTGCTGGAGCAGATGAGCCTGCAGGTCATTGCGAAATCGAGCCTCTGACGGCCCACACCAAGGAACCCTAATGTCCAAGACCCAGTTGTTCGACCTCGATGGCAAGATCGCTTTCGTTTCCGGCGCCAGCCGTGGCATCGGTGAAGCCATCGCCAAACTGCTGGCCCAGCAGGGCGCGCATGTGATCGTTTCGAGCCGCAAACTCGACGGCTGCCAGCACGTTGCCGACGCGATCATCGCAGCCGGCGGCAAAGCTACTGCTGTGGCTTGCCACATCGGTGAAATGGAGCAAATCACTCAGGTGTTTGCCGGGATCAAAGAACAGTTTGGTCGCCTGGATATTCTGGTGAACAACGCCGCGACCAACCCGCAATTCTGCAACGTGCTGGACACCGATCTGGGCGCGTTCCAGAAGACCGTTGACGTGAACATTCGCGGCTACTTCTTCATGTCCGTGGAAGCTGGCAAGTTGATGCGCGAAAACGGTGGCGGCAGCATCATCAACGTCGCTTCGATCAACGGTATTTCCCCGGGCATCTTCCAGGGCATCTACTCGGTGACCAAGGCTGCGGTGATCAACATGACCAAAGTCTTCGCCAAGGAATGCGCGCAGTTCGGCATCCGCTGCAACGCCTTGCTGCCGGGCCTGACCGACACCAAGTTCGCCTCGGCGCTGGTGAAGAATGATGCGATTCTGAAGCAGGCGCTGACCCAGATCCCGCTGAAACGCGTGGCCGATCCGAGCGAAATGGCCGGCGCGGTGCTGTACCTGGCCAGCGATGCGTCGAGCTACACAACCGGTGTTTCGCTGAATGTGGATGGCGGTTTCCTCTCCTGACGTTTTCGTGGATAACAAAACGGCAGCCTCAGGGCTGCCGTTTTTCTATATGCATCCACGCCCCCTGTAGGAGCTGCCGAAGGCTGCGATCCTTTGATCTTGTTTTTGAAGGTCAAAAAATCGCAACCTTCGACAGCTCCTACACGACCCTCACAGAATTTACGTTCCACACATTGCAATTAGAGAATTTATATTCCATAAATAGCCCTCCTGAAAACAATATTCCAAAAAGGGTCCCGGCTATGCGTGAACTCGGTATCGGTCTGATCGGCACAGGTTTCATGGGCCGTGCCCATGCCTTGGCGTTTCGTAATGTCAGCGCAGTCTTCGAATTGCCGCTCAAACTCAATCTTGCCGCCCTCGCCGACGCCGATCCACAGCGCGCCCGCCACTGCGCCGATGCCTGGGGCTTCGCCACCGCGCACAGCGACTGGCAGCAATTGATCGATGATCCCAAGGTCAATCTGATCGCGATCACCACACCCAACCACTTGCACTACCCAATGGCCATGGCCGCCCTCGCCGCCGGCAAAGCGGTGTACTGCGAAAAGCCGCTGGCAGTGAGCCTCGAACAGGCCAGCGCCATGCGTGAGGCTGCCAGGAGCGCGGGCGTGGTGACGCGGGTCGGCTATAACTATCAGCACAACCCGATGATCGTCCTCGCCCGTGAACTGATCAAGAACGGCGAACTGGGCGAAATCATCAGTTTTCAAGGCGAATTCAGCGAAGACTTCATGGCCGACCCCACTTCGCCGTGGTCATGGCGCTGCGACCCGAACCACGCCGGAGGCGCACTGGCGGACCTCGGCAGCCATTTACTGTCGATGGCCCGCTACCTGATCGGCGAAGTCGAAGCCGTCTGCGCCGACACCCAGACCGTGCACAGCCAACGCCCGGAGTCGCCCGGCAGCACGGTGCTGAAACCCATCGCCATCGACGATCAAGTCCATGCCCTGCTGCGTTTTGCCAATGGCGCGCGCGGCACGTTCAGCAGCAGTTGGTTGAAGCACGGTTACAAAAATCACCTGAGCTTCGAAATCAGCGGCACTCGCGGCACGCTGGCATTCGATCAGGAGCGCCTGAACGAACTGCGCCTGTTCCGCGCCGGGCAGGATGGTTTCCAGCGCCTGCTGGCCGGGCCGAACTTGCCGGGTTACGCAGCATTCAGCCCGGCTCCCGGCCATCAGCTCGGCTACAACGAACTGAAAACCCTTGAAGTGCATGATCTGATCATGGCTTTGGCGGGCGACAGCCGAGGCGGCACCGATTTCGAACAAGCCTGGGCCGTCGAACGGCTGGCCACAGCGATTCGCCTGGCTGCACGGGAACAGCGTTGGGTCAGGATCGAGGAAGTGTGACGTTCAGGCACCGATAACCTTCGGCAACTGCCAGCCGAAATGCACCGAGAGCAGGCGCAGCAGCAAACACGCCGCGCCTGCCAGCAACGCCGCCGCCACCGGCGACACGCCCAGGCGTCGGGCAATCACCAACACCGCCGCGCCAAAAAACGCCGAGCTGGCATACAAATCAACCTGCAACACCACCGGCACCCGCGCCAGCACAATGTCTCGAAGCACCCCGCCACCGACACCGGTAATGGTGCCCATCAACATCGCCACAAACGGCGTGATACCAAAATTCAACGCCTTCTGCGCCCCGGCCACGGCAAACAACGCCAACCCCGCCGCATCCAGCACAATCAACGTCGAACCGGACCAACCCAGCACCTGCTCATGAAACACAAACGCCAGCCCGCCCATGGCGAAGGCCAGCACCGGATAACGCCAATCAGATACAGCATTGGGCGGCGCGGCACCGATCAACAGATCACGCGTGACCCCGCCGCCGAGCGCAACGATGAAGGCAATCACCATCACTCCGAGCAAGTCGAGCTGACTGCGCATCGCCGCAATCGCCCCTTCGACGGCAAACACCGCCACGCCGACGAGATCAGCCACCAACACAACCCGCTCGACCCGACTCCTCAACGAAGCAACGCCAACACTACTGCGTCACACAGCGCGTGGTGGTGGTGACCCGCGTCACCTGACCATCAGGGCCGCGCATCTCACCCAACACATCAGTGTTCTCAAGCGTCTGACAAATACGCACCGGCGGCGGTGGCGGCGCAGCAGGTGGAGGCGGCGGCGGACTTGCACAACCGCTCAACAACACCAGACCGAAGACCATCGACGACGTCGCACACACGCGTTTCCCAAGACTGTTCATAGGCTGACCCGCGATAAATGGAAGACAAAAATCCGCGCCGGCCCACGCATAGGGCTGGATGCGGAAAACGTGACCACTCATTCCTTATAGCCCAGTCGCCTGCAAGTGCCAGTGGAATGGAGATTGGATTGGGTGGGAGCTGTCGATTTCGGGGGATCAGATGAAGGTAATGCGGGCGCTTGCAGCCCACTTTCTGTAGGAGCTGTCGAGTGAAACGAGGCTGCGATCTTTTGATCCTCGGTTTCTAGCGCAAGAACAAAGTCAAAAGATCGCAGCGTGCCGCAGCTCCTACAGGGAGTGCGTATACCCGCAAAGGATTGGTCGGCTGTCAGGCCGCCAAGTTCCGCTTCGCTCCACCACCACTCACAGGATGAGCGTTAGCTCGGCTGTGATCTTGATCTTGATCCACAAGGCCCCATCGGAAGGCTGAGTGGAGGGATTCATCCGGGGGTGGGCGCGCAGCGCCGTTCGACGAAGTCGAACAGATCGAGAGGAGGTGCAGCGAAGCAAACCGTAGGCGATCCCCCCGGATGAGTCCCGGAGCGAAGGAACCCCGAGCCCCAGCGAGCGGGCCGCACGCAGGGGCCCAGACCTTTGCTTCCTTTGGGGCGTTTGCCAAAGGGAGTCGCTGTAAAAGCGAAACCGCCAGCCGCAGCTACCGAAGCAACGGATATACCCCCAAACCCGCAAGAACCTGGTCGGCCCAAAGGCCGCCAAGGACAACCGACATCAAACCAACCCCGAATCCGTAGGCCGCAAAGAATTACTCCCCAACTCATACCGCAACTCATCAATCAAGGCATCCACCGCCTCAGGCGTACGCAGCGAGCTCAAATCCAAGCCGCTGATCACCAAATCAACCCGCCCAGACTCAGGATCAAAAAGCTTCACCGTCAACGAATGCTCCCCAGTGACCAGACACTCACAGGCAAGCGGTGCAAAACTGCGCTCAAGCTGGCTACGCAACTGCGCCAGATTAATCATTGGAGCTGTTCCTTTAGCAACATCGAAGGGCCACGATCCCAAGCCAAAGACTCGTATCGCACCTCACCAGCCTAAGAACTGCCCCACCCCACAAAAACCTCCATTTGCACCTTGCCAGCTAGTGCATTTGCACCCTACCGTTGACCGGTTCGCCACTCCCCGGAAAACAACCCCCGCTCCCGAGCCCAGACAATCGCCTCACTGCGACTGTGCACATCCAGCTTGGAATACACCGTCGCCACATGATTACGCACCGTGTTCGGCGCCAGTTTCAGCCGCGCCGCAATCTCCTTGTCCGCCAGCCCTTCGCAGATCAACCCCAGCACATCACGCTCGCGCGCCGTCAGATCGGTAAACGACACACTCGGCAGTTGTGGTGAATTGACCTTCTTCACATTCGCCAGCTTCTCAATCAGCGTACGACTGAACCACGAGGCATCCTTCATCACCTCTTCGATCGCCGCCACCAGCTCCAGCTCAGTGCGCTTGCGCTCGGTGATGTCCATCAGCACCAGCAGATAACAGGTGGTGTCCTGAATATTCACCGTATCCGCCGACACCGCGCACTCAAGCAAACCGGAATCCTTCTTGCACACCCGCACATCGACCCGATCAACCCGGCCATTCTTTTCCAGCGCTGCCAGCAAACGCGTACGGGCCGCGTTGTCATCGATAAACCCTAGCTGAGTCACGGTTTTGCCCAGAACTTCCTCGCCGTCATAGGCCAGGGTATCGAGGAACGCCTGATTGACGTCGATCACCCGTTGCTCATCGGCGCTACAGATCACAATCGGCACCGGCGTCAGGCGAAAAGCCTTGGCAAAGCGCTCCTCGCTCTGCCGCAACGCCACCTCGGCCTTGTGCCGCAATTCCATATCGACGAAAGAAAACAGCATGCATTGCTCATCATTGAGCTCCAGCGGCTGACCCGCGACGATCACTTGCTTGCTGCTGCCGTCCGGCAAGCGCAACTCAGCCTGCATCTGCGGAATGGTCGCTACGTCGCGCAGGCGCTGGATCGCCAGGTCCTTTTTCTCGGCGTTCTCAAGGATGTCGATTTCATAAGCCGAGGTGCCGATCACCTGATCGCGGGTATAGCCGGTCATCTCCAGAAACCCCGGATTGACCTTTATGTAACGCAAGTCGCTCAGCCGACAAATGACTGCTGGTGCCGGGTTGGCATTAAAGGTTTTTTCGAAACGTTGCTCGGCGTTGGCCCAGTCCGTGACATCGCTCATGATCAGCACCAGCGACTCGGGCTGACCTTCGCGATCGGTCAAAACCATGCTGCGCACACTGTGCACCCAAGTGCGCTCCGGGTCTTGCACCGGGGTCACTTCGATCAGCACATCACTGAAGACTTCGCAGCGGGCGACGCGGCTGAGCGGATAGTTCTCCGGCGCCAGGGTGTGATTGTTGCGATAACGCAGACTGAAGCGTTCGGCGTACTCGGCGGCGTTTTTGCCCAAGTCACCGATCCGGCTGACAGCATGCATGGCCAACGCCGCTTCGTTGGCCCAGAGAATGCTCTGATCCAGCTCCAGCAAAATCACCCCGTCGGACAGCCCGGCGATAATCTGCTGCAACTGGCGACGATTGGTTTCGCGGGTCAGGACTTCCTGGCTCATTGGCTCTCCACAGGGAATACGCTTGTGAAGAGTACGACCGCAGCCGTTGCTGATCGTGCCAACCATCAACTTCAGCAGCACCTGCGATGCCCTGTGGGAGCTAGCCTGCTAGCGATTACGGTGATTCAGTCGATATCTATCCTGAAGGAGACATTGATATCGCTAGCAGGCTAGCTCCCACAGGGGTTCAGGGTGAGCTGGCGCTTTCGACCAGTTCTCGCAAGGTATCGAGAAACAGCTTGAGCACCGGCGAAGCATCGTCGGCGCGATAGGTCGCATACAACGGCACCTCCGGCAGTGCCGGAGTCAGGCGCCGGAACACCAGCCCCGCCGGGGCCAGTTGCTCGATAGACGCCGGCAACAGCGCCACGCCAAACCCGGCACGCACCAGGCTGAGCAAAGTCTGCACCTCGATCACCTGCTGGCGGATCTGCGGCGTAAATCCGGCCTGAATGCAGCATTGATAGAGAAAATTGGCAAACCGCGACTGCTTCAGCTCCAGCGCCACAAACGGCTCCCGCGCCAGATCCGCCGGCGCCAGCACTTCACGTTGCGCCAACGGGTGATCCGCCGGCATCACCACATGGATCGGCTCATAGATCAGCAGTTCATTGCGCAACTGCGGATCGTCATAACCGACACGAAACACACAGGCATCAATGCGCTTTTCCTTCAACGCCTTGACCTGCGCCGCCGGGGTCATCTCGTGCAGACGCCAGTTGACCTGCGGATAACGCTCGCGAAACAGATGCAAGGCCTTGGGCAGCACACCGACCATCACCGAACTGATCATGCCGATTTCCAGTTCGCCAAGCTGCCCGCGACCGGTCTGCCGGGTCAGGTCCAGCGCCCGTTCGAGCTGTTCGAAGACCAGCGGCGCCTGCTCCTTGAGCATCTGCCCCGCCGCCGTCAGCTCGACCCGATGATGACTGCGCTCGAACAACGGCGTACCCAGTTCCTCTTCCAGCAGCCGAATCTGCTGGCTCAGCGGCGGCTGGCAGATATGCAGACGTTCGGCAGCGCGACCGAAATGCAACTCGTCGGCCAAAGCCATGAAGTACCGCAACAGGCGCAGATCCATGGCGGTTTATCCCAGGGTCAGAGGTGTCGAACGCTGGCGCACCCCAGTCAGGCTGAACAGCGCATTGGCGATGGCCGGCGCCACCGAGGGACTGCCCAGTTCACCGACGCCTCCGGGTTTGCTCGGTTCGCCATCCAGTACCAGGATGTCCGTGGCCGGCATGTCGGACATGCGCGTGACGCGGTAATCGTGGAAATTGCTCTGTACCACCCTGCCCTGTTTGATATCGAGCCGGTCGAACAACGCATGGCCGAAGCCCCACATCAAACCGCCGTAAATCTGCTCTTCGACGCCGCCCGGCGACACCGCCAGACCGCAATCGACTACGCAGGTCAGCTTCTCGACTGTCGGTTTGCCATCCACCGTCGCCACTCGCGCCACCACCGCAATAAAACTGGTGTAACCCTGATTAGTCGCGATCCCCAACGCCGTACCGGGCGGCAGCGATTGGCCCCAACCGGCGCGCTCGGCAGCCTGTTTGAGCACCGCCACATGTCTCGGTCGTTCCTGCATGTTGGCCAGCCGGAAGGCCAGCGGATCTTGCCCCGCAGCAAACGCCAGTTCGTCCATGAAACTCTCCACGGCGAACACATTGGGAATGAAACTTACCGAGCGATACCAGCCACTCGGCACGTTGCTTTCGTGCTTGACCCAGTTGAGTTCCAGATGCGGCGGACGATAGGCAAAATCCCACGCGGTGATCGCTTCGGTGGTGCTGTAATCCATGTGATCCGGGCGCTCGAAATAACCTGGCTCCCACTGTTCCGGCGAGGCCGGCGACACCGCATGCAATTGCAGTGCGGTAAGTTTGCCCTGCGCATTCAGCGCACCCTTGGCCCGATGCAGGGTCGCCGGATGGTTGAACAGCGCGTGCATTTCATCTTCGCGGCTGTTCAGCAACTTCACCGGCACACCGGTTTGCTGCGCCAGGTACGCAACTTCGAACAACCAGTATTTGGCCTCCCGCGCACCGAAGCTGCCGCCGGATACCAGCTCATTGATCGTGACTTTGTCCTTGTCGATGCCGCACACGGTTTGCGCCGCTTCCAGCGCGCTCGACGGCACCTGAACCCCGCCCCAATAAGTGATCGCCTTGTCCTTGACCTGCGCGGTGATGCAGATCGGTTCCAGCGGGTTTTGCACCTTGTACGGCATGGTGTAATCGGCTTCGATCAGCTTCGCGGCGTGCGGCCATTGTCCTGCGACTTCGCCGTTGGTCATGGCTTTGACGGTTTGGATCGAAGGATCGCTGATCGCTGCGGCCTGGGCCTTGGACAGCTCTGAGCTGTCGAAACCGGCCAGCGCTGAGTCGCTCCACTTGATCTCAAGCACCTTGCGTCCCTGCTGCGCCGCCCAGAAGGTATCGGCGAGCACCGCAACCCCTTCCAGATTGCCGCCGAGTACGTCCGGGCGACCGGGAATCGCCAGCACTTTGCGCACCCCCGGCACCTGCAATGCGGCAGCCGAATCCACCGCGAGCACTTTGCTGCCAACCACCGGCGCACGTTGAATCACCGCCACCAGCATGTCCGGCAATTGCACGTCGATGCTGTACTTGAAGCGTCCGCAGACCTTGGCCGCGGCGTCACGTTTGTGGCGCAGCTTGCCGATGTACTTGAACTGCGCCGGGTCCTTGAGCGTGACCTTTTGCGGCGCCGGCAGATGTGCCGCAACACCGACCAGTTCGCCGTAACCGAGGCTGCGCTTGCTCGATGCATGCAGCACGCGACCGTCTTCAGTGATGCAACTGTCGGGGCTGACTTTCCACTGTTTGGCCGCCGCCGCGATCAACAGCGCCCGCGCCGTGGCGCCGGCCATGCGCAGGCGATCGTATTCCAGCGAGACACTGGTGCTGCCGCCCGTGGAGAAGACTTTCCAGATCGGATGAATGTAGGTTTCGAAGAACGGATTTTCCGGAGTGATGACCTGCACGGTCATCGGATTCACGTCCAGTTCTTCAGCGACGCACGCGGCCAGCGCGGTCTGGGTGCCGGTGCCGGAATCGTGTTTGTGCACCACCAGTTTCACGGTGCCGTCGGGGAAGATGCGCACCCAGGCATTGGGTTCGAATTCCGTTGCCGGCGCTGGGACTTTCGGGTCGGTCGCGGCCATGCCGGATGGCAGGTACAAGGCAATCGCTAATCCTGAAGCAACGGTCGCAGCCTGCTTCAAAAACACCCGGCGCGGCAGTTCGATCAGGGTCTTGTCGAGGATGCTCATCAAGCCTCCTTCGGCGCATTGGCCGCGCGTTTGATCGCTTTGTTGATCCGTCCATAAGTGCCGCAACGGCAGATGTTGCCGGACATGGCGTTGCGGATCGAATCATCAGTCACCGCCGCCCCGGTATTCAGCAGCGCGGCGGCGGACATGATCTGCCCGGATTGACAGTAGCCGCATTGCGGCACATCTTCGGCGACCCAGGCCAGTTGCAGCGGATGGCTCTGGGTGGGCGACAAACCTTCGATGGTGGTGATGCTGTGACCATCGACCGCCGCCACCGGCAACTGGCAGGAACGCACCGCGACACCGTCCAGATGCACGGTGCAGGCACCGCACAGGCCCATACCGCAACCGAACTTGGTGCCGGTGAGTTTCAACTGATCACGCAACACCCATAACAAGGGCATGGCGGGCGATGCCTCGACCAGCTCGCGTCGTTCGCCGTTTACCGTGAATGTAATCATTGTCAGGCTCCAAAAGAGCGGCCCGTCTTTATGCGGGCCTGGTGACCGATTATTGGAACCCTGAGCAAAACGCGGCCAGCGACGATTTCTGCCAACCGCTGTAAGCAGGACTAACAACATGTACAAGCGATACCCATCGGTGCAGTCCATGAGCGCGTTTATCCATGCCGCGCGCAGCGGCAGTTTCTCCAGCGCTGCGCGCAAACTCGACCTCACGCACAGCGCCATCAGCCAGCAGATTCGCTCGCTGGAAGAGTTCATCGGCCAGCCGTTGTTCGTACGTGAAGGTGGCGGCAGCAACCTCACCGATGCCGGGCAGTTGTTTGCCAGCGTGCTGTCAGATGGCTTGGCGCAGATCGACCGGGCCTTGTCATCGGTGAAAAACCGTAGCGTCGCGCAGCGCCTGACGTTGGATGTCGACAGCGAACTGGCGCAGAGCTGGCTCAATCCGCGCCTGCCGGAACTGCTGGATGGCTTGCCGGATTACGAGGTGACGATGCTGTCGATGCCGCGCAGTGATCGCAGCACGTTCGAGCGCGTGGATCTGGCGTTGCGCTACGGTTATGGCGACTGGGATGACTGCGAGATGACGCAGATCTGCGGCGACCGGGTGTTGGCAGTGGCTTCACCTGACTTGCTTGAACGCTACGGTTTGCAGCTGCCGCTGAGCCCGGCGCAGATTCTTGAGCTGCCGCTGTTGGGGTATACGCGGCGCTCGTGGATTCCGTGGCTGGATGCGGCCGGTATGCCGGCGATTGAGCCCCCCGCGCGGATCATTTTCGACAACGCGGCCAATCTGATTGCTGCTGCCGAAGCTGGCGTCGGTGCGGGACTGGTACGCGGATTACTGGCCGCCGATGCCTTGCGCAGTGGAAGGTTAGTGGCGTTGAACGAGGCGCAGATTGCCGCGCACTACAACCTGTATGCGGTGTGGCCGCATGGGCAGGCTGAACGCGTGGCGCCAGTGGTTGAGGCGATCAAACAGTTGGCCCTGCGTACACAACACTGACGCCATCGCTGGCAAGCCAGCTCCCACAGTGGTCGAGGTGTTAATCCGATCTGTGCCACAACACAAAACCTGTGGGAGCTGGCTTGCCAGCGATGAGGCCCGACGGGCCAACACAAAACCATATCCCTGAAGTATCACCACCCTGCCCAATTAATATTGTACGAACCCAACCCCTCTTTCCAATACTCGCCCTCAGCAGCCACCCACCCGGGCCGGATGCGAACAGGCGAGGGAATGCGCGAGTCCTGCGCATAGAAATGGCCGATTGCCCGGGACGTGGATGCTGTGAGCCGCAAGGCTCCCTTCCCCGCTATCAGGAGATCGACTGCAATGATCATCGATATCAGCTGCTATCCCACCGATCTGGTGGACCTCGCCTGGAGGCAT
>NZ_JBIUXX010000068.1:10497-27418 GCF_044744235.1 Pseudomonas sp. NPDC087346 | reverse complement strand
CGAGCGGCAGCACTGGCCTAGGTCAGCACGACACTCAGCTTCCCAGGACGAGGATTGTCATGATATTCGAGAGCGGCAGTATTCATAACAGACATTTTGGCATTCCGATTTTTACTGTTGGACAGACTGGTCAGCGAGGATACGCGCCTCGCAAAGTCCCCACAAGACTGAGCGGTCACCCCTGTCAAGCGCCCTGTCCTACGACTTTGGGCCAAGAGCCACGGCGCACAAGGGCTAGACTGTTCACAATCGATAGAAAAAATGTCTACAATTTTTTCTTCAGCGAGCGCTTTGCAGCATCGACGGATCAGTCAGTGGCAACAACCAGCGTGGCTGGCCCGGTTTCAATCCACCACGTCGCGAACGGTCGACGATCCAACCGCGAGCCTCGATCTGCCTGCCCTTCAGCGTCTGAAGTCGGGCGCTGTCGAATTGCCCAAGCAGATTGGGTGCAACACGCAGTACAAGCGAGTCCTGCAACTCGATCCAGATTCCACCACGATTGCGTTGAACCTTGCTCACACGCCCACTGACCACGGTAAAACCGGAAGCGCTGATCTGCTGCGCTTTCAGTACAGGCGACTGGCGCCAGACGCCGCGACCCGCCTGCCGCGCATCGCGCTCAGCGGCTTGCTGGCAGGCGACAAGATCGACATTGGGCGCGACCGCAACCTGAAAACCCAGGCCGTCGGCGAGCATTTGCGCTTCGAGATTGGCCCCGCTGGCGCTGTAGACATGCGCCAGCGTACGCCCGTAATGATCTGTGGCTTGCTTGCCCGGCTGAATGCCGACGCGGCCGCCGCTGTCGGCCACCAGTGCTTCCAGGCGCTTGCGCGCAGCAACCGCGAACGGTTCGTCGCTACGACCCTGCCTGCCCAGTTCCGGGGTATTGAGGCCGATCATCCGCACACTGCGCCCGTCGCTCAGGCGCAAGGTGTCGCCATCGACCACGCGTTGCACCGCGACGCTGCTCAGCCCGACAGGCGCCGGACAGAACGCCTGAGCGCCGGACAGCCAAATCGCGGACACAAAAAAGGCGCCCGCGAGGGACGCCTTTTTCAGCAACGAGGAAAAGCCCATCGGGCCTTTCAACCTTACTCTGCAGCAGCAGCAGGTTTCTTGCCGAAAGCACCGAAACGGTCTGCGAAGCGCTGAACGCGGCCGCCAGTGTCCAGCGTCTTTTGCTTACCGGTGTAGAACGGGTGGCATTCGTTGCACACGTCGATTGGCAGAGCTTTGCCGAAAGTCGAACGGGTTTCGAACTTGTTGCCACAGCTGCAGGTAACAGCGATGACTGGGTATTCTGGATGGATATCAGCTTTCATGATGAATTCCTCAGGCTAGCGTGCCGCCACCCAACACTATTGTTGAATACCGCACGTAATTAGGCCGCGGATTCTACCAGACAATGTCAATCGCGCAAGCTGTCCCTCAAACCGGTCGTCTGCTAGGCTCCCGACCCATTGCGCGATCCCTGCCTGTAGGAGTGAGCCTGCTCGCGATAGCGGTGTGTCAGCGGCATAAATTCCCAATGACACACCGCTATCGCGAGCAGGCTCACTCCTACACAGGTATTTGCCAGCCCTTATTCTGTTGATCGAGATCCCCCCGCGTGCCCGACGCCATTCTGCGCCTCGCCTTGCCTTCGCCCCTGCGCCGCCTGTTCGACTATCGGGCGCCGGCCGGCGTGCTGCGCTCCCAGTTGCAGCCGGGCATGCGCTTGCGGGTGCCGTTCGGCCGTCGGGAGATGATCGGGATACTGGTCGAAGTCACCGACACCAGCGAAGTACCGGTAGAGAAGCTCAAGCCGGCACTGGCCCTGCTCGACGCAACCCCACCACTACCGCCAGCGCTGTTCAAACTGTGCCTGTGGACTTCCCAGTATTACCAGCACAGCCTCGGCGACACCTTGAGCTGGGCGCTGCCGGTATTACTGCGCCAAGGCGAACTGGCCGAAGCCCGTCAGGAACGCTTCTGGTCGATCGCACCCGGCGCCAGCCTCGATGACCCGCGCGTCGCCCGCGCACCGCGTCAGCGTGAAGCCTTGGCGACGCTGGCCCAGCATCCGCACGGTGTGCCCCATCAGTTGCTGAGCAAACTGATGCTGAGCAAAGACAGCCTCGATCTGCTGCTGGCAAAAGATCTGGTGCAAGTGGAAATCCGCCGCCATGCGCCGGGCGTGCGCCACGAACACTGGCTGGCGCAGCCGGAACTGCCACTGAACGCCGAACAACGCGCCGCGTATGAAGCGATCCGCGCAGGTTTCGACAGTTATCACGCGTTCTTGCTGGCGGGTGTCACCGGCAGCGGCAAGACCGAAGTCTATTTGCAGTTGATCCGCGAAACCCTTGAGGCCGGCAAGCAGGCGCTGGTGCTGATTCCCGAGATCAACCTCGGGCCGCAAACTCTGGCGCGCTTCGAGCAGCGCTTCAATGCGCGCATCGCCCTGCTGCACTCGGCGGTCAACGACCGCGAACGCCTCGACGCCTGGCTCGCCGCCCGCGACGGCGAGGCCGACATTATTATCGGTACCCGTTCGGCGCTGTTCACCCCGATGAAAAACCCCGGGCTGATCATCATCGACGAAGAGCACGACGGATCTTATAAACAGCAGGAAGGCCTGCGCTATCACGCCCGTGATCTGGCGTTGGTGCGGGCACGACAGGAAAACATCCCGATTGTCCTCGGCTCGGCGACGCCATCGCTGGAAAGCCTGCACAACGCTTACACCGGCCGTTATGGCCTGCTGCGCCTGAACGAGCGCGCGGGTGGCGCCAAGCAACCGCGCTTCCTGCGCCTGGACGTGAAAAGCCGTCCACTGGACAGCGGCATTTCCGGGCCGATGCAGCAAGCCATAGGCCAGACCCTCGCCAATGGCCAGCAGGTTCTGGTGTTCCTCAACCGCCGTGGTTTTGCGCCGACCCTGCTCTGTCACGATTGCGGCTGGATGTCCGAGTGTTCGCGCTGCGATGCGCGGATGACCGTGCACCAGCGGCATGGCGAGTTGCGCTGCCACCATTGCGGCTACGTCGAACGCGTGCCGCGCCAGTGCCCGAAGTGCAACAAGGTCGATCTGCGTCCGGTAGGCGCCGGCACTGAACGTGCCGAGGAACGCCTGTCGATTCTGTTTCCGGATTACCCGGTGCTGCGGGTCGACCGCGACAGCACGTCGCGCAAGGACGCGATGAATAAGCTGTTCGCCACCATTCAAAAGGGCGAGCCGTGCATTCTGGTCGGCACACAGATGTTGGCCAAGGGTCACCACTTTCCGCGAGTGACGCTGGTGTCGATCCTCGATGCCGACGGCGGGCTGTTCTCCGGCGACTTCCGCGCCAGCGAGCGCATGGCGCAGCTGATCGTCCAGGTCGCCGGCCGCGCCGGACGGGCGGAAGAGCCGGGCAAGGTGATCATTCAGACGCATCTGGCCGACCATCCTTTATTGGTGCAATTGACCGAACAGGGTTATTTCGCCTTCGCCGAGCAAGCCCTGAGCGAGCGCCGCGCCGCCGGACTGCCGCCGTTCGCCCATCTGGCGCTGCTGCGCGCCGAAGCGCACAAACCGGGGCAGGCCGAAGGTTTTCTCGATGAGGCGTGCAGCGAGGCTGAGCGTTTGCTGGCCGAGCAGAATCTGAGCGGTATCGAATTGCTCGGGCCGGTACCGGCACCGATGGAGCGACGTGCCGGGCGCTATCGTGCGCAGTTGTTGCTGCAAGCCACGGCCCGGGCGCCGCTGCATCGGTTGCTGGCGAGCTGGTTGCTGGTGCTGGAGCAGATGCCGAGCGGGCGGGCGGTGCGCTGGTCGCTGGATGTTGATCCCGTCGACCTGTACTGATTTGAAGATTGCTATCGCTGGCAAGCCAGCTCCCACAGGGTTTACGCCGCTCATGTGGGAGCTGGCTTGCCAGCGATGGCTGACGAATTGTCACCACATATCCATAACCTGCCTGCTAAGGTTGGCAAGCCCGTCTTCGCAACGGATAATGCCCAGTTTTTCCACCCGCGCATCGATGCGCCGCCGCGCTTGCGGTCGAAAGAGAAGACCATGAAAGACACCATTCGCCAGCTGATCCAACAAGCCATCACCCAACTCGTCAACGAAGGTGTGTTGCCTGAAGGCCTGTCGCCGGCGATCCAGGTGGAAAACGCGCGTGACAAGACTCACGGCGATTTCGCCAGCAACATCGCCATGATGCTGGCCAAGCCTGCGGGCATGAAGCCGCGCGATCTGGCGGAAAAAATCATCGCCGCGCTGCCAGCCGACGAGAACGTCACCAAGGCCGAAATCGCCGGCCCGGGCTTTATCAACTTCTTCCAGAACACCCAGGCGCTGGCCAGCCGTCTCGACGCGGCACTGGCCGACGAGCATATCGGCGTGCGCAAGGCTGGCCCGGTGCAGCGCACCGTGATCGACCTGTCGGCGCCGAACCTGGCCAAAGAGATGCACGTCGGCCACTTGCGTTCGACCATCATCGGCGACGGTGTGGCTCGCGTACTCGAATTCCTCGGCGACGAAGTGATCCGTCAGAACCACGTGGGCGACTGGGGCACCCAGTTCGGCATGCTGATGGCGTATTTGCAGGAAAATCCGATCACCAGCGACGAGCTGTCCGATCTGGAAAACTTCTACCGCGCCGCCAAGCAGCGTTTCGACGAATCCGAAGAATTTGCCGACCGCGCCCGTGGTCTGGTGGTCAAGCTGCAGGCCGGCGACGCCGACTGCCTGGCGCTGTGGACCAAGTTCAAGGACATCTCGCTGTCGCACTGCCAGAAGATCTACGAACTGCTCAACGTCAAACTGACCATGGCCGACGTGATGGGCGAAAGCGCCTACAACGACGACCTGATCAATGTGGTCAACGACCTGAAAGCTGCCGGCATGCTGGTCGAAAGCAACGGCGCCCAGTGCGTGTTCCTCGACGAATTCAAGAACGCCGACGGCGACCCGCTGCCGGTAATCATCGTCAAGGCTGACGGCGGCTACCTCTACGCCACCACTGACCTGGCAGCCGTGCGTTATCGCAGCGGCAAACTGCAAGCTGATCGCGCGCTGTACTTCGTCGACCAGCGTCAGGCCCTGCACTTCCAGCAAGTGTTCGCCGTGGCGCGCAAGGCCGGCTTCGTGACCCATCCGATGGAAATGGAACACATGGGCTTCGGCACCATGAACGGCGCCGATGGCCGTCCATTCAAGACCCGTGATGGCGGCACCGTAAAGCTGATCGACCTGCTGACCGAAGCGCAGGAACGCGCCTATAACCTGGTGAAGGAAAAGAATCCTGATCTGGCTGAAGCCGACCTGCGCAACATCGCCAAAGTGGTGGGCATCGACTCGGTGAAATACGCCGACCTGTCCAAGCACCGCGCCAGCGACTACAGCTTCAACTTCGACCTGATGCTGAACTTCGAAGGCAACACCGCGCCTTACCTGCTCTACGCTTACACCCGCGCTGCCGGTGTGTTCCGCAAACTGGGCAAGGACTTCAGCGAAGTTCAGGGCCAGATCGTGCTGGAAGCCGAGCTTGAGCAGGAACTGGGCGCCAAACTGGCTCAGTTCGGTGAAGTGCTGAACGGTGTGGCAGAAAAAGGCACGCCGCATATTCTTTGCACTTACCTGTACGACCTGGCCAGCCTGTTCTCCAGCTTCTACGAGAACTGCCCGATCCTCGCCGCCGACACCCCGGCCCAGATGCAGAGCCGTTTGCGTCTGACCGAGCTGACACGTCGCACCCTTAAACAAGGCCTGGAATTGCTCGGCCTGAAAGTTCTGGAGCAAATGTAAGTTGGCTGCCAAGAAAAAACCTGCACCCAAGCGTGGCGCCAGCCGTTACCAAGCTCCTGCGAAGCAACCGATCCCGGGTTGGCTGTGGATGGCCATCGGCCTGACGGTCGGCGCGTTCATTGTGTTCTTGATGAAGCTGGAGCCGGGTAAGGGCAGCGACACGGTCAAGCGTGAAAAGATCGAACAAGCGCAGCAGCAGAAAGCGTCGAAAATCGCCGAGGCCAACAAGACCCCGCCGAGCCCGACGCAACCGGTGAAGCCGAAGTACGACTTCTACACCCTGCTGCCAGAATCGGAAGTGATCGTGCCGCCGGACGCCGTGCCGGAGAAAACCCTGCCGACGCCGCAAGTGCCAACGACGCCGGTCACCCCGGCTGAGGCGGCGAAGATCGACACCGCGCGGGCTCAGGCTGCGCTGTCGGGCATTACTCCGCCGCCAGCACCTCCAGTGGCGAAAGCCGCACCAGTGACCAAGTTCTTCCTCCAGGCCGGTTCGTTCCGCAAAGAGGCGGATGCGGACAAAGTACGCGCGCAGATCATTCTGCTCGGTCAAGCGGTGGCGGTTGAATCAGGCACGGTCAAGGATGAAACCTGGTACCGGGTGCTGGTCGGCCCGTTCAGCAACCGCGAACAACTGACCACCGCCCAGAAACAACTGGCCGGCAGCGGCTTCAGCAACCTGTTGTTACAACAACGCCAAAGCCGCTGATTCTCCTCGAGCCGCTCACTCTTCAGAAGTGAGCGGCAATCCTGTGGTGAGGGGATTTATCCCCGTTGGGTCGCGAAGCGGCCCTGAAACCTGCAATTGCGGCACGTCAGAAACAGCGCAAACGGTGGTTTCACGACTGCTGCGCAGCCGAACGGGGATAAATCCCCTCGCCACAGTCATCACACACCATTCGTCTCCCGCCGCGCTTGCCGGTTGAAATCCTCTCCACCACCCCCATATGAATGGGCATAAGGCATTTTCGCCCCGCTGCGTGGAGACTCTTCCCTTGACCACCATCGTTTCAGTTCGCCGCCACGGCAAAGTCGTCATGGGCGGCGACGGCCAGGTTTCTCTCGGCAACACCGTGATGAAAGGCAACGCGAAAAAAGTTCGTCGCCTGTACCACGGTCAGGTCATCGCCGGTTTTGCCGGTGCCACCGCCGACGCCTTTACCCTCTTCGAACGTTTCGAAGGCCAGCTGGAAAAACATCAGGGTCACCTGGTCCGCGCCGCTGTCGAACTCGCCAAAGAATGGCGTACCGACCGCTCGCTCAGCCGCCTCGAAGCCATGCTCGCCGTCGCCAACAAAGACGCCTCGCTGATCATCACCGGCAACGGTGACGTGGTCGAACCGGAAAACGGCCTGATCGCCATGGGTTCCGGCGGCGGCTACGCTCAGGCAGCGGCCAGCGCCCTGCTGAAAAAGACCGATCTGTCGGCTCGGGAAATCGTCGAAACAGCCCTCGGTATCGCCGCCGACATCTGTGTATTCACCAACCACACCCAGACCATTGAGGAGCAGGATCTCGCTGAAGAAGCCTGATACGGCCCTGTGCCACGGCTTTTTTCTGCTTGAGGACCGTCAACCATTATGTCCATGACTCCCCGCGAAATCGTCCACGAACTCAACCGCCACATCATCGGCCAGGACGATGCCAAGCGCGCCGTCGCGATTGCCTTGCGCAACCGCTGGCGCCGCATGCAGCTGCCTGAAGAGCTGCGCGTTGAAGTGACCCCGAAGAATATTCTGATGATCGGCCCGACCGGTGTCGGTAAAACCGAAATCGCCCGTCGCCTGGCAAAACTCGCCAACGCGCCGTTCATCAAGGTCGAAGCGACCAAGTTCACCGAAGTCGGCTACGTCGGCCGTGACGTCGAGTCGATCATTCGTGATCTGGCCGACGCTGCGATCAAACTGTTCCGCGAACAGGAAATGACCCGCGTTCGCCATCGCGCCGAAGACGCCGCCGAAGATCGCATCCTCGACGCCTTGCTGCCGCCTGCGCGCATGGGTTTCAACAACGACGAAGCGCCGAGCCAGGATTCCAACACCCGTCAGCTGTTCCGCAAGCGTCTGCGCGAAGGTCAGCTGGATGACAAGGAGATCGAAATCGAAGTCGCCGAAATGGCCGGCGTCGATATCTCCGCGCCACCGGGCATGGAAGAAATGACCAACCAGTTGCAGAGCCTGTTTGCCAACATGGGCAAGGGCAAGAAGAAAGCCCACAAGCTCAAGGTCAAGGAAGCGCTGAAACTGGTGCGTGACGAAGAGGCCGGGCGTCTGGTCAACGAAGAAGAGTTGAAGGCCAAGGCTCTGGAAGCGGTCGAGCAACACGGCATCGTGTTCATCGACGAGATCGACAAGGTCGCCAAACGCGGCAACTCCGGTGGCGTCGACGTATCCCGTGAAGGCGTACAGCGTGACCTGCTGCCGCTGATCGAAGGCTGCACCGTCAACACCAAGCTGGGCATGGTCAAGACCGACCACATCCTGTTCATCGCTTCCGGTGCGTTCCACCTGAGCAAGCCGAGCGATCTGGTGCCGGAGCTGCAAGGTCGTCTGCCGATCCGCGTCGAACTCAAGGCCCTGACCCCGGAAGACTTCGAGCGCATCCTCAGCGAACCGCATGCCTCGCTCACCGAGCAATATTGCGCACTGCTGAAAACCGAAGGCCTGAACATCGAGTTCCAGCCAGACGGGATCAAGCGCATCGCCGAGATCGCCTGGCAGGTCAACGAGAAGACCGAAAACATCGGTGCCCGCCGCCTGCACACGCTGCTTGAGCGTCTGCTGGAAGAGGTGTCTTTCAGTGCCGGCGATCTGGCCAGCGCGCATGACGACAAGGCGATTCTGATCGACGCTGCCTACGTCAACAGCCACCTCGGCGAATTGGCGGAGAACGAAGACCTGTCCCGTTATATCCTGTAGGTCACCTTCTCCATGTAGGAGCTGCCGCAGGCTGCGATCTTTTGACTTTGTTTTTCAGAATCAAGATCAAAAGATCGCAGCCTGCGGCAGCTCCTACAGGGGTTTCATACAGTCGGACGACCTCCAATGACCTCAATTCCTACCGACATCAAACTGCACAAAGCCTCGAAAACCCTGACGCTCAAATATGCGTCTGACGAGGAATACACCCTGCCCGCAGAATTCCTGCGCGTGCATTCCCCTTCCGCCGAGGTCCAGGGCCACGGCAAACCGATCCTGCAATACGGCAAGCTCAACGTTGGTCTCAGCAAAGTAGAACCGGCCGGTCAGTACGCACTGAAATTGACCTTCGACGACGGTCACGACAGCGGACTGTTCACCTGGGATTACCTTTATGAGCTGGGGCGACGATTTGACGCACTCTGGGCGGATTATCTTGCCGAGCTCAAAGCCGCCGGAAAAACCCGCGATCCGGATCAGTCCATCGTCAAGCTGATGCTCTAGCCCGAGGGTCGTGCTCTTTAGAGGGCATTTTCTAAATTCATCTGTTTGAATGCTCTGCTGTGTGGCCGAGGATCGGCTGCTTGCGAAAAAAATTAAACTCGGGTAACCAATGGAGCTGGCAAGTTCCCTGCAGTGCTCTACGACTGTAAAGCAGCTATGCAGAATTAACGGTCACCCGAGCAGAAGTACCTGACCTTGGCTGTGTGACTGCACAGCAGGAACCGGGTACTCGTCTCAGGACAATGGAGCGTCGTAGATGAGTAACAAGAATAACGATGACCTGAAGTACCAAGCCTCGGAAAACACCCTGGGGCTTAATCCCGTCGTTGGGCTGCGCGGAAAGGATCTGCTGGCCTCTGCTCGTATGGTGCTGTCGCAGGCCATCAAACAACCGATCCATAGCGTCAAGCACGTCACCCATTTCGGCCTCGAACTGAAGAACGTGCTGTTCGGCAAATCCGAACTGCAACCGGCCAGCGATGACCGTCGCTTCGCCGATCCGGCGTGGAGCCAGAACCCGCTCTACAAACGTTATCTGCAAACTTATCTGGCGTGGCGCAAGGAACTCCATTCCTGGATCGACGACAGCAGCCTCTCGCCCAAAGACATCGCGCGCGGCCACTTCGTGATCAACCTGATGACCGAAGCCATGGCCCCGACCAATACGGCGGCCAACCCTGCGGCAGTCAAACGCTTCTTCGAGACCGGCGGCAAAAGCCTGCTCGACGGTCTCTCGCATCTGGCCAAGGATCTGGTACACAACGGCGGCATGCCGAGCCAGGTCAACATGGGCGCGTTCGAGGTCGGCAAGAGCCTGGGCGTGACCGAAGGCGCGGTGGTGTTTCGCAACGACGTGCTGGAGCTGATCCAGTACAAGCCGATCACCGAGCAAGTCCACGAGCGTCCGTTGCTGGTGGTGCCGCCACAGATCAACAAGTTCTACGTTTTCGACCTCAGCCCGGACAAGAGCCTGGCGCGCTTCTGCCTGCGCAACAATGTGCAGACGTTTATCGTCAGCTGGCGCAACCCGACCAAGGCTCAGCGCGAGTGGGGTCTGTCGACTTACATCGACGCGCTGAAGGAAGCGGTCGACGTGGTCACTGCGATCACTGGCAGCAAAGACATCAACATGCTTGGCGCCTGCTCCGGCGGCATCACCTGCACCGCCCTGCTCGGCCACTACGCCGCCATCGGCGAGAACAAGGTCAATGCCCTGACCCTGCTGGTCAGCGTGCTCGATACCACGCTGGACAGCGACGTCGCGCTGTTTGTCGATGAGCAGACGCTGGAGACCGCCAAACGCCATTCGTATCAGGCCGGCGTGCTCGAAGGCAAAGACATGGCCAAGGTCTTCGCGTGGATGCGCCCGAACGATTTGATCTGGAACTACTGGGTCAACAACTACCTGCTCGGCAACGAGCCGCCGGTGTTCGACATCCTGTTCTGGAACAACGACACCACAAGGTTGCCAGCCGCGTTCCACGGTGACCTGATCGAGATGTTCAAAAACAACCCACTGATCCGCGCCAATGCACTGGAAGTGTGCGGCACACCGATCGATCTCAAGCAGGTCACCGCCGACATCTTTTCGCTGGCCGGTACCAACGACCACATCACTCCGTGGAAGTCCTGCTACAAGTCGGCGCAGTTGTTCGGCGGCAAAGTCGAGTTCGTGTTGTCGAGCAGCGGGCATATCCAGAGCATTCTGAACCCGCCGGGCAACCCGAAATCCCGTTACATGACCAGCGAAGGCATGGCCGCCAATGCTGATGAATGGCAAGAGAACTCGACCAAGCACACCGATTCCTGGTGGCTGCACTGGCAGGCGTGGCAGGCCGAGCGCTCGGGCGAACTGAAAAAGGCCCCGGTGAAACTGGGCAACAAGGCATTCCCGGCAGGCGAATTGTCACCGGGCACGTACGTACACGAGCGGTAACTGACACCTGAAAAACTGTGGGAGCGGGCTTGCCCGCGATTGCGGTGTACCAGTCAACACATCTGTTGAAAGTGCCACCCTCATCGCGGGCAAGCCCGCTCCCACAGGGTTCGAGGTGGAACATAGAAATTGTGACCCACAGGGCCTGACGCATGCCGCAACCGTTCATATTCCGTACCGTCGATCTGGATGGCCAGACCATCCGCACGGCGGTCCGCCCCGGCAAGCCTCACTTGACGCCCTTGCTGATTTTCAACGGCATCGGCGCCAACCTGGAGCTGGTGTTTCCGTTCGTCGCGGCATTGGACCCGGATCTGGAAGTGATCGCCTTCGACGTGCCCGGTGTCGGTGGTTCCTCGACGCCCAATCGTCCCTATCGCTTTCCCGGTCTGGCGAAACTGACGTCGCGGATGCTCGACTATCTCGACTACGGTCAGGTCAACGTGATCGGCGTGTCGTGGGGTGGCGCGCTGGCACAGCAGTTCGCCTACGACTACCCCGAGCGTTGCAAGAAACTGGTGCTGGCGGCGACCGCTGCCGGTGCGGTGATGGTGCCGGGCAAACCGAAAGTGCTGTGGATGATGGCCAGTCCCCGGCGCTACATTCAGCCATCCCACGTAATCCGCATCGCGCCGCTGATCTATGGCGGTTCGTTCCGCCGCGACCCGACACTGGCGGCCAGCCATGCGGCGAAAGTGCGCTCGGCGGGCAAGCTCGGCTACTACTGGCAACTGTTCGCCGGGCTGGGCTGGACCAGCATTCACTGGCTGCACAAGATCCATCAGCCGACGCTGGTGCTGGCCGGCGACGACGATCCGCTGATCCCGCTGATCAACATGCGCATGCTCGCCTGGCGCATTCCCAACGCACAGTTGCACATCATCGATGACGGCCATCTGTTCCTGATCACCCGCGCCGAAGCGGTGGCGCCGATCATCATGAAATTCCTCCAAGAAGAACGGCAGCGCGCAGTGATGCACCCGCATCCGACACCGCTGGGCGGTTAAGCGCTGCGGCAGGCTTTATGCAGTGCTTTTGTAGAGACAGTGCGTGGCAGGACGCCACGCAGGCAGCAACCCGTAACAGCGTCTATGGTGTTCTGGTTCGGTGAGTTTGTTTTTGGCCTGAAGACGAAGGAGTGTTGAGTCATGCGCGACAAACCAGCGACGGGCGTGGTGCCCAGCCCCGCCGTGTTCATCAACGCACAAAGTGCGATCACCGGTCTGCGTGGGCGCGATCTGCTCTCGACCCTGCGCAGTGTGGCCGCCCATGGCCTGCGCAACCCGATTCACAGTGCGAAACATGCATTGCGACTGGGCGGCCAGCTCGGCCGTGTGCTGCTGGGCGAGACCCTGCACCCGACCAATCCGCAGGACAGTCGCTTCGCCGATCCGGCGTGGAGCCTCAACCCTTTCTATCGACGCAGTCTGCAGGCCTATCTGGCCTGGCAGAAACAGGTCAAAAGCTGGATCGACGAAAGCGACATGAGCCCGGAAGATCGCGCTCGCGCGCACTTCGCCTTCACCCTGCTCAACGACGCCGTGGCACCCTCCAACACCCTGCTCAATCCGCTGGCGATCAAGGAGCTGTTCAACTCCGGCGGCAATAGTCTGGTGCGTGGCCTCAGTCATCTGTTCGATGATCTGCTGCACAACGATGGCCTGCCACGGCAGGTCACCAAACAGGCTTTCGAGGTCGGCAAGACCGTCGCCACCACCACCGGCTCGGTGGTGTTTCGCAACGAAATGCTGGAGCTGATCCAGTACAAGCCGATGAGCGAAAAGCAGTACGCCAAGCCGCTGTTGGTGGTGCCGCCGCAAATCAACAAGTACTACATTTTCGATCTCAGCCCGCACAACAGCTTCGTCCAGTACGCCCTGAAGAACGGCTTGCAAACCTTCATGATCAGTTGGCGCAATCCGGATGTGCGCCATCGCGAATGGGGCCTCTCGACCTATGTCGAGGCGGTGGAAGAAGCGATGAACATCTGCCGGGCGATTACCGGCGCCCGCGAGGTCAACCTGATGGGCGCATGTGCTGGCGGGTTGACCATCGCCGCGCTGCAAGGTCACTTGCAGGCGAAACGACAACTGCGGCGCATCTCCAGCGCGACTTATCTGGTCAGCCTGCTCGATAGCCAGATAGACACTGCAGCCACACTGTTTGCCGATGAACAGACCCTCGAAGCGGCCAAGCGGCGCTCGTATCAGAAGGGCGTACTGGACGGTCGTGACATGGCCAAGGTCTTCGCCTGGATGCGTCCCAACGATTTGATCTGGAGCTACTTCGTCAACAATTACCTGTTGGGCAAAGAGCCGCCAGCCTTCGACATCCTCTACTGGAACAACGACAACACTCGCCTGCCTGCGGCGTTTCACGGCGACCTGCTGGACTTCTTCAAGCACAACCCGCTGACCCACCCCGGTGGCCTGGAAGTCTGCGGCACGCCGATCGACCTGCAAAAGGTCACGGTCGACAGCTTCAGCGTGGCCGGGATGAACGACCACATCACGCCGTGGGATGCGGTGTATCGCTCGACCCTGCTGCTGGGTGGCGAGCGGCGCTTCGTGCTGTCCAACAGCGGCCATGTGCAGAGCATCCTCAACCCGCCAAGCAACCCGAAAGCCGCTTACGTCGAGAACGGCAAGATGAGCAGCGATCCGCGTGCCTGGTACTACGACGCCAAGCACGTCGACGGCAGTTGGTGGCCACAGTGGCTGGAATGGATTCAGCAACGCTCCGGCGCCCAGCGCGAAACCCTGATGACCCTCGGCAATCCGAATTATCCACCGATGGAGGCAGCACCCGGCACCTACGTGCGAGTGCGCTGACGCTTAACCGAATCTTTCTAAGAAGACTGGATGAAAACCCGCGACCGGATACTCGAATGTGCCCTGCAATTGTTCAACGAAAAGGGCGAGCCGAACGTCTCCACCATGGAAGTTGCCAATGAAATGGGGATCAGCCCGGGCAATCTCTACTACCACTTCCACGGCAAGGAGCCGTTGATTCTCGGCTTGTTCGAGCGCTTTCAGAATGAGCTGGCACCGCTGCTCGATCCGCCGTCGGATGTCGAACTGGCACCGGAGGATTACTGGCTGTTTTTGCACCTGATCGTCGAGCGGCTGGCGCAGTATCGGTTCCTGTTCCAAGACCTGTCGAACCTGGCTGGACGTCTGCCGAAACTGGCGAAAGGGATTCGCAATCTGCTCAACGCATTGAAGCGCACGCTGGCGTCATTGCTGGCGCGGCTGAAGGCGGCGGGGCAACTGGTCAGTGACACTCAGGCGTTGGGGCAACTGGTGGAGCAAGTGACCATGACTTTGCTGTTTTCACTGGACTACCAGCGGATTCTTGATCGCGAGGGTGAAGTCAGATTGGTGGTTTACCAGATCATGATGCTCGTGGCGCCGCATCTGTTGCCGTCGGTAAAAGTGGCGACCGAGCGAATGGCCCTGCAATATCTCGAAGACCACGATTAACCAAATCCGCCTAACTAACATCCTTACCCTGTGGGAGCTAGCCTGCTAGCGATGGCATTAAGTCAATCCACACAAATGCCGAATGTGAGTCCTTTATCGCTAGCAGGCTAGCTCCCACAAGGGTTTCGCAGTGGTTTTGAGATCATCTACACAAACAAAAACGCCCGACCTTCACAGGCCGGGCGTTTTGTTTTGCCCTGAAAAATCAGGACTGACTGGTTGGTGTCGACGGGGTCGATGCAACAGTCGGGGTAGCAACCGGAGTCGGGGCAGCGGCGGAGTTCGACGTGCTGGCCGGGGTTGCCGGGGTGGCAGGCTTGGCCGCAGCCACTGCCGGTTTCGGTGCTGCGGCTTTCGGCGCGGCCGGTTTTTTCACTGCGGGCTTCTTCGCGGCAGCAGGTTTTGCTGCTGGCTTGGCGGCCGGTTTCGCGGCAGCGGTTTTCGCTGCTGGTTTGGCGGCTGGTTTTGCAGCCGGTTTTGCCGCAGCTTTGGCAGCAGGCTTGGCCGCTGGTTTTGCAGCGGCTTTGGCGGCAACCGGTTTGGCTGCTGCTTTTGCTGCTGGTTTAGCCGCGGCAGTTTTCGCTGCTGGCTTGGCGGCGGCTTTGGCTGCCGGTTTTGCAGCAGCTTTAACCAATGGCTTGGCAGCGGTTTTCGCCGCTGGTTTAGCCGCAGCAGTTTTCGCTGCCGGTTTTGCCGCTGCAGTTTTCGCCACAGGCTGAGTTTTCAGACCGGTGAGTTTTTCGATCTGCTTGGTCAGGGTTTCGACCTTGCTGTGCAGAGCTTTGACTTCATTGCGGCTCGGTACACCCAAGCGTGAAATCGCGCTGTTCAGGCGCTTGTCGAAAGCCCCTTCCAGCTCGTCCCACTTGCCCAGTGCGCGATCTTTCACGCCGCTGATGCGCGACTTGGCCGAAGAAGCGGAGTCCTTGGCGGCATCGACTTTCTTGCCGACTGCAGACTTGGTGAGCTTCTCGGCTTTCTCGCCGTCTTTGACCAATGTATCGAAGAGCTTGCTGCCGTCAGTGTCGATCTTCGAGTACACGCCTAAACCAGCCAGCCAGATTTTGCGGGAGTAGTCTTCGACTTTCCCGATCCACGAGCTGCCTTCTTTATCGGTGTTCTTTTTACCAGCCATCCCGTTCTCCTTAAGATTTACGCGCGACGCGTTCGAGCAATGCCGTCAGCTCATCGAGCTTAGCAGAGAGTGTCTCAACGTCATGTTTAGACGGAATGCCGATACGATTCAAGGCGCTTGCAACACGGGAGTCGAACGCCTTCTCGACCTTGTCGAGTTGAACTTCGACGCGACCTTTGAAAGAGGTCACTTCATCCTTGGCTTCATCGATCTCGGCGTTGGCCGCTTCGAGTTTTTCAGCGACGACTTTTTTGCCTTTCTTTTCAACAGTTTGACCAGCCTTGATCAACTCCTGAAAGTACTCGCTGCCCTCGCTGCCGACCTTGGCGTAGGCACCCAGACCTGCCAGCCAGATCTTGCGGGCATAGGATTTGACGTCGCTCAGAGCAGAAGTCGAAGCGTCGATTTTTTTCTTCAAAATAACTTTGGCCATGGTGCACCTCACGCGCAGAAGGTTTGAGGAACTGCCCGCAGGTTTGTCGGGCTCAGGCACAAAGTAGGCAGAAAAATTAGAAACGGCACCCTAACAACTGACATAAACAGCAGGTGCACCACGAAACAAATGTGGGAGTCAGCCTGCTGGCGATTGCGGTGTGTCAGCAACAGAAAGACTGCTGACAGGATGCTATCGCCAGCAGGCTGGCTCCCACAGGGGATGTGATTGCAACAGGAAATCAGACCAGCGCTTTGTCCAGTGCCTTCTCGATCTCGGCTTTGATCATGCCGCTCATGGCCGACATCATCAGGCCCAGTTCCACATCGACGCGGATCGAATCGTCGCCGACATGCACTGCGCCTTTGACGCCCGAGCGCTTGAGGTTCAGCACGTCGCCCGCCCATTGCGGCTCCAGGCCGTATTGATCGGAGAGTTTCTGCGCGAGCTTGTCGGCTTTCTCGCGGGCGGCTTCCTTGCCCAGGCTGTGGGCACGTTCAACACTAATACGGGCCATTGATTGACTCCTGATTTTTCAATACAGATGTGGATGCTTGTTCGGTAAATCTTGACCGCTGCTGCGGCAAAACGTCCCGTCGGTGATCCATCTTACCTTTAGCCACTCCAAGACAAAGCATGGCTTGGGGATTAGAATGTCGCGCATTCTCTTTTGGTGACAGCGATATGACTGATCAGCGCAAAGGCAGCGATGCCGAACCCACCACTCACTTCGG
>NZ_JBIUXX010000068.1:0-10487 GCF_044744235.1 Pseudomonas sp. NPDC087346 | reverse complement strand
GAAAAAGTCGCTGAGGTGTTCCACTCCGTAGCCGCCAAGTACGACCTGATGAACGACCTTCTGTCGGGCGGCATGCACCGTCTGTGGAAGCGTTTTGCGATCGAACTGTCGGGCGTGCGCAGCGGCAATCGCGTGCTGGACATCGCCGGTGGCACTGGTGACCTGACCAAAAAATTCTCGCACCTCGTCGGCCCGACCGGCCAGGTTGTTCTGGCTGACATCAACGAATCCATGCTCAAGGTCGGCCGCGACCGACTGCTGGATCTGGGTGTGGCCGGCAACGTCGAGTTCGTTCAGGCCGACGCTGAAAAGCTGCCGTTCCCGGACAACCACTTCGACTGCGTGACCATCGCTTTCGGCCTGCGCAACGTGACGCACAAGGAAGACGCCCTGCGCTCCATGCTGCGTGTGCTCAAACCCGGCGGTCGTTTGCTGGTGCTGGAATTCTCCAAGCCGACCAACGCGCTGATGTCGAAAGCCTACGACGCCTACTCGTTCGCCTTCATGCCGCTGATGGGCAAGCTGATCACCAATGACTCGGAAAGCTATCGCTATCTGGCCGAATCGATCCGCATGCACCCGAATCAGGAAACCCTGAAGTCGATGATGGTCGACGCCGGTTTTGACCGCGTGACCTATCACAACATGACCGCAGGCATCGTCGCGCTGCACCGTGGCATCAAGCCCTGATGTTGCTGACCGGGCTGCTCGCCAGCGTCGAAACCGGCCTCAACCGTGTGCTGCGTCTCGACAGCACGGCGTTGCCGCGACTGGCGCATCTGACCGGCAAGGTGATTGCCGTCGATTGCCGTAGCCCGGCCCTGCAACTGTTCATCCTGCCGAGTGACGAAGGCCTGATGCTGGCTTCGCACTGGGAAACCGGCGTCGATTGCACTTTGCGTGCGCCGGCGTCGAGCCTGGTAAAACTGGCCCTGAGCAAAGACAAGACCGCGGTGCTGCATGCCCCGGAAGTCGAACTCGATGGCGACAGCGGTGTGCTGCTGGATCTGGCCGGCATCCTGCAAGACCTTGAGCTGGACTGGGAGTACGAACTCTCGCGCTGGCTCGGCCCGGTCGCCACGCAACTGGTCGGTGGCCATCTGCGCAGCCGCGCTCGCTGGTATCAACAAGGATTCGCCAGCCTCAACCAGAACCTCGCCGAATACCTCGCCGAAGAATCGCGCACCCTCGTCGGGCAGCGCGAAGCCGAAGCTCGTTTTAGCGAACTGGACCGGATCAAACTTGATCTGGAACGTCTCGAGGCGCGCTTCGAGCGCCTTTCCCGATCCCTCGACCCAAGCGATAACGCATGAAGCTGCTCGCCGTCCGCCGTCTGTTGCGCATCCAGCGCGTCGTGATCCGCTACCGCCTCGATGATCTGCTGTTCGAGCTGCCGCTGCCCTGGTTCCTCCTGGCGCTGCGTTATGTGCTGCCGTGGCGCTGGTTCCCGCGCAAGCCGCTGGAGCTGAGTCGAGGTGCGCGCCTGCGCCTGGCGTTGCAGGATCTGGGGCCGATTTTCATCAAGTTCGGGCAGATACTCTCGACCCGCCGCGACCTGCTGCCGGAAGACATCGCCGACGAACTGATGATGCTCCAGGATCGCGTACCGCCATTCGATTCGCAGCTGTCGATCAAGCTGATCGAAGAACAGCTCGGCAAAAAAATCAGCGAAGTGTTCAGCCGTTTCGACGTCGAGCCACTGGCCTCGGCCTCGGTCGCGCAGGTGCATGCCGCGCAGTTGAAAACCGGTGAAGAAGTCGTCGTAAAGGTGATCCGCCCGGGCCTGAAACCGATCATTGCGCAGGATCTGGCGTGGCTGTTCATCCTCGCCCGCGCCGCCGAAAAAGTCTCGGCCGATGCTCGCCTGCTGCACCCGGTGGACGTGGTTCAGGATTACGAAAAAACCATCTACGACGAACTCGATCTGCTGCGCGAGGCGGCCAACGCCAGCCAGTTGAAGCGCAACTTCGAAGGCTCGCCGCTGCTCTACGTGCCGCAAGTCTATTGGGACTGGTGCCGGCCGAAAGTGCTGGTGATGGAGCGCATCTACGGGATTCAGGTAACGGATCTGGCGACCCTCGCCGACCAGCGCACCGACATGAAGATGCTCGCCGAGCGCGGTGTGGAGATCTTCTTCACTCAAGTGTTCCGCGACAGTTTCTTCCACGCCGACATGCACCCGGGCAACATCTTCGTCAGCACCGTCAATCCGTGGAGCCCGCAGTACATTGCGATCGACTGCGGCATCGTCGGCAGCCTGACCCCGGAAGACCAGGATTATCTGGCGCGTAACCTGTTCGCCTTCTTCAAGCGCGATTACCGGCGCGTGGCGCAATTGCACATCGATTCGGGCTGGGTGCCGGCAGAGACCAAACTCAACGAATTCGAAGCGGCGATTCGTACCGTCTGCGAACCGATCTTCGAAAAACCGTTAAAAGATATTTCATTTGGTCAGGTGCTGATGCGCCTGTTCCAGACCGCGCGGCGCTTCAATATGGAAGTGCAGCCGCAGCTTGTCCTGCTGCAAAAGACCCTGCTGAACATCGAAGGCCTCGGTCGTCAGCTGTATCCGGATCTGGATCTGTGGAACACCGCGCAGCCGTTCCTCGAACGCTGGATGCGCGAGCGCGTCAGCCCGAAAGCCTTGATCGGCAACGTGCAGAGCCAGTTCGAACAGCTTCCGCACCTGGCCAACATGGCACGCGATCTGCTCGAACGCATGTCCCAGCCACACGCCTACGACCCGCCGCCACCTTGGCACAAACGCAAGGACGACTGGTTCCTGCGCCTGCTCGGTTGCGCGCATCTGGCGGGCGGTACGATCCTCGCTGCTGGTGGCCCCTTGCACGAATTGGGGCATTGGCCGGCAGGCATCATGGTGGCCGTCGGCTTGTATCTGGTCGTTCGCCGATAGCCAGTTTCGTGATCGGCTGGCACACTGTTTCAACGCCTGAGCCCAACTATTGACGTGTGGGCTCGCTGTCGGAGTCGAAGATGAAAAACTGGCTGGACGAGATCAAGTGGGACGCTGATGGCCTGGTGCCGGCGATTGCCCAGGATCACAAGACCGGACGTGTACTGATGATGGCCTGGATGAACCGCGAAGCCCTCGAGCTGACCGCGGCGGAAAACCGTGCAATCTACTGGTCACGTTCCCGTGGCAAGCTGTGGCGCAAGGGCGAAGAGTCCGGCCATGTGCAGACTTTGCATGAAATGCGTCTGGACTGTGACGCCGACGTGATCATCCTGATGGTTGAACAGATCGGCGACATCGCTTGCCATACCGGCCGTCAAAGCTGCTTCTACCGCGTTTTTGAAAACGGCGACTGGAAAACGGTCGACCCGGTTTTGAAAGACCCGCACGCCATCTATTCCGCAGGACACAAACATGAGTGACACCCTGACCCGTCTGGCCGAAGTGCTCGAAGAGCGCAAAGGCGCAGCTGCCGACAGCTCATATGTAGCTAGTCTGTATCACAAGGGTTTGAACAAGATTCTGGAGAAAGTCGGCGAAGAGTCGGTCGAAACCATTATTGCCGCCAAGGATGCCGCGATCAGCGGTGACTGCAGCGATGTGATCTACGAAACCGCCGACCTGTGGTTCCACAGCATGGTCATGCTCGCCCAACTGGGGCAGCATCCGCAGGCTGTGCTGGATGAACTGGATCGCCGCTTCGGCCTGTCCGGACACGTCGAGAAAGCCTCGCGTCCGTCCGCCTGAACAATTATTAGAGAGGAACAGCAACATGGGCATTTTTGACTGGAAACACTGGATCGTCATTCTGGTAGTCGTGGTTCTGGTGTTCGGCACCAAGAAACTGAAAAACCTCGGCACCGACGTCGGTGAGTCGATCAAAGGCTTCCGTAAAGCCATGAACGACGATGAAAAACAGGCTGCTGATCCAACCGTGACACCTGCGCAGCCAGTGCCACCGGTTCAGCCGCAAGCCACCGCTCAGGCCAACCCGCCGCACACCATTGATGTGCAGGCGCAAAAAGTCGAAGAGCCGATCCGCAAAGACGTGTGAGCACTGACTAATGTTTGGTATCAGCTTCTCTGAACTGCTGCTCGTCGGCCTCGTTGCCCTGCTGGTGCTGGGTCCCGAGCGTCTGCCGGGTGCTGCGCGCACCGCTGGCCTGTGGGTCGGGCGGCTGAAGCGCAGCTTCAACGCGATCAAACAGGAAGTTGAACGTGAAATCGGTGCCGACGAAATTCGTCGGCAACTGCACAACGAGCACATTCTGTCGCTGGAACAAGAGGCACGGAAAATCTTCACGCCGGTTCAGCAAGAGCCGACCCCGGTCGAGCATGTCGGCGAGCAGACGATTCATGCCCCGACGGCTCCGGCTGCACCGATTGCTCCGACTGCGCCAGTGGCAACTGCACCTGCCCCGGTTGCAACGCCAGCAGAACCGGCGCCCGCCGTGGCAGAACATTCGGTTGAACACGTAGCGCCAACCGCCGCGCCGATCACACCAGCGCCCCACGACACCACTTTGCCGCCGCGAGCCCCATGAGCGATCTCCCCGAAAACGACCAGCACATGCCGCTGGTTTCGCACCTCACCGAGTTGCGCACCCGCCTGCTGCGTTGTGTGGCGGCGATCTTCATCATCTTCGCCGGGCTGTTCGCCTTCACCCAGCAGATCTACACCTTCGTCTCGACGCCGCTGCGCCATTACCTGCCGGTCGGCGCGACGATGATCGCCACCGACGTGTCGTCGCCGTTCCTGACGCCGCTGAAGCTGACGATGATGGTCTCGCTGTTCCTGGCGATTCCGGTGATCCTGCATCAGATCTGGGGCTTCATCGCACCGGGCCTGTACAAGCATGAGAAACGCATCGCGGTGCCGCTGCTGGTCTCCAGCATCCTGCTGTTCTACACCGGCATGGCGTTCGCCTATTACTTCGTGTTCCCGCTGATCTTCAAGTTCTTCGCCGCTGCCACCCCGGCCGGCGTGGAAATGATGACCGACATCGCCAGTTACCTCGATTTCGTCATGACGCTGTTCTTCGCCTTCGGCGTGGCGTTCGAAATCCCCGTGGCCGTGGTGCTGCTGGTGTGGATCGGCGTGGTCGACGTCAAATACCTGAAGAAGATCCGTCCGTACGTGATCATCGGCTGCTTCGTGGTCGGCATGATCTTGACTCCGCCGGATATCTTCTCGCAGACCCTGCTGGCGGTACCGATGTGGATGCTGTTTGAAATCGGCATTCTGTTCGGCGCCCTCGTCAGCAAGCGCGAACGCCCGGACGAAACGGCCGACGATCACAACGACCAGCCGCCAGCGACCCAGGCATGAACCTGCTGTTGCTCGAAGAGGCCGACTTCATCGCGGCCGACCGCGTCGTGCTGCGTGATCGCCGTCTGACGCACATGCAGGAAGTCCATCGCTCGGAAGTCGGCGACAGCCTGCGGGTCGGGCGCATCGGCGGGTTGATGGGTTCCGCAGAATTGCTGCGCCTGGAAGCGGGCGAAGCCGAGTTGAGGGTGATTCTCGACCAGCCGCCACCGGCCAAGCTGCCATTGACACTGGTGCTGGCCCTGCCGCGCCCTAAAATGCTGCGCCGGGTGTTTCAGACCGTGGCGACCATGGGCGTGCCTCGGGTGATTCTGGTCAACAGCTACCGCGTCGAGAAGAGCTTCTGGCAAACGCCGTTTTTGGAACCGGACGCAATCCGTGAGCAATTGATCCTTGGTCTGGAACAGGCCCGGGATACGGTGCTGCCGGAAATCGTCATCGAGAAACGCTTCAAGCCGTTTGTCGAGGATCGTCTGCCGGCGATCACTGAAGGCACGCTCGGGCTGGTTGGTCATCCCGGAAATTTCCCGCCCTGCCCCCGCGCATTAAGTGAACCGGTAACCCTGGCTATCGGCCCCGAGGGTGGCTGGATTCCTTACGAGATCGACCTGCTGAGCAAATCCGGCCTGCAACCGGTGCAACTTGGGGATCGCATCCTGCGCGTCGAAACCGCCGTCACCGCCCTGCTCGCCCGTCTCTTTTAGAAACTGAATGCCAATCCATTGTGGTGAGGGGGCAAGCCCCCTCACCACAGAAGTCTGGCTTCGTGTCGGACAAATGGCGTTACAGATTGCCATCACTCAGCCGATACAGTCCCCATAAGTCCAATTAGTGGTCCGAGGGGAGTCGTCGCATGTACCGTTGGTTAGCCGAGAATCTTGGGAACGTCAGCGTCAAACGCAAGCTGGGAATCGGTTTCGGCCTGGTGCTGTTGCTGACGCTGTTGATCACCTTCACCGGCTGGACCGGCATGGGCGGCATCATCAGCCGGGGCGACAAGCTCGGTTTTATCTCCAGCCTCAATGAGCTGACCAAAGACCTGCGTCTGGCGCGTCTGGACTATGACGCACGCCGTGGCGAACAAGGCCCGGGCGCGGTCAATGACTTGCTCGTCAAACTCGACAGTGGCCTGCAAACCGCTCGCGGTATGATCGAACAACCGGCCGATACGGCCATGGTCGATCAGCAACTGGCTGCGGTTGCCGAATACAAACGTGCTTTCGCCGACATGACCCAAGCGACCAATCTGCGTGAAGATGCCCGCAGCAAACTGGGCGCGAGTGCCGACAACGCCGTGGCCAAGGTCAGCGAAGTCGAAAAAGCCATGTTGCAAGGCGACAGCGTCGCCCAGTTCAACAGCGTGATCGAACTGAGCAAATTGCTGCAACAGGCGCGCTATCAAGTACGCGGCTACACCTACAGCGGCAAGGCCGAAGCCGAGCAACCGGCACTGGACGCAATCGACAACGCCCTGAAAAGTCTAGAAAGCCTGCCAGCCAAGCTGCCGGAACAGCACATCGCCAACCTGCAACAGGCTACCGACTCGATCAAGGCCTACCGTGCAGCGGTCAGCCAGTTCCGCGACTCCCAAGTGATCAATGCCAAGGCTCTTGCGCAAATGTCGTCGCAGGGCGATCTGCTGATGGATTTGAGCAAGAAGCTCACCGAATCGCAGACCGTGGTCCGTGACACCGACGCCGCCAATGCGAAAAACCAGTTGATCATCGCCACTCTGCTGGCCGTGGCTTTCGGTTTGCTGGCTGCTTGGGCGATCACCCGCCAGATCATCATCCCGCTGAATCAGACCCTGAAAGTCGCCGAGCGCGTGGCGGCCGGTGACCTGACGCACAATCTGGTCTCCGCACGCCGCGACGAACTCGGCCAGTTACAGCGTTCGATGCAGAGCATGACCCAAGGCCTGCGCGAGTTGATCGGCGGGATCAGCGACGGCGTGACGCAGATTGCCAGCGCCGCCGAAGAGCTGTCCGCCGTGACCGAGCAGACCAGCGCCGGGGTCAACAATCAGAAAATCGAGACCGACCAGGTCGCCACCGCCATGAACGAAATGGCCGCCACCGTACAGGAAGTTGCGCGCAACGCCGAAGAGGCTTCCGAAGCTGCCGTCGCCGCCGACCAACAGGCTCGCGAAGGCGACAAAGTCGTCGGTGAAGCCATTGCGCAGATCGAGCGTCTGGCCGCTGAAGTGGGTCATTCCACCGAAGCCATGGGCGAACTCAAGCGCGAAAGCGACAAGATCGGCAGCGTGCTCGACGTGATCAAATCCGTGGCCCAGCAAACCAACCTGCTGGCACTCAACGCGGCCATCGAAGCGGCGCGTGCCGGTGAAGCCGGGCGCGGTTTTGCGGTGGTCGCCGACGAGGTGCGCAGCCTCGCTCAGCGCACGCAGAAGTCCACAGAAGAAATCGAAGAGCTGATCGTCGGCCTGCAAAACGGCACTCAGCAAGTCGCGACCATCATGGACAACAGCCGCACCCTGACCGAAAGCAGCGTTGAACTGACCCGGCGTGCCGGTGGTTCGCTGGAAAGCATCACCCGCACCGTTTCGGCGATTCAGGCGATGAATCAGCAGATCGCTGCCGCTGCCGAGCAGCAGAGCGCCGTGGCCGAGGAGATCAACCGTAGTGTGCTGAACGTGCGCGATGTGTCAGATCAGACGTCGGCGGCGAGTGAAGAGACGGCAGCGTCCAGCGTTGAGCTGGCGCGACTGGGCACCCATTTGCAGATGCTGGTGGGGCGTTTCAAGGTTTGAGGTGATTGATCGACCTCGGCTCGCTATGGACCGAGGTGATGCTATCGCCAGCAGGCTGGCTCCCACAGAGTTTTGTGGTGTTGCCCAAATAGTGTGGACACCAAAATCCACTGTGGGAGCTAGCCTGCTAGCGATTAGCGGCCCACAGGGCCGCTGCTTTTAAAGGACCTGACGCAGGAAGGCTTGGGCCCGTGGATCTTTCGGTGCATCGAAGAACTCGGCCGGCGCAGCATCTTCCAGCAGTTTGCCGTGATCGAAGAACAGCACCCGATCCGCCACTTCACGGGCGAAGCCCATTTCGTGGATGACACAGACCATGGTCATGCCTTCCACGGCCAGATTCTTCATCACATCCAGCACCTCGCCGACCATTTCCGGGTCGAGCGCCGAAGTCGGCTCATCAAACAACATCACCTTCGGGTCCATCGCCAGCGCCCGGGCAATCGCCACGCGCTGCTGCTGACCGCCGGACAGACGCGAAGGATACTCGCGTGCCTTCTGCGCGATACCGACCTTTTCCAGCAACGCCAAAGCCTTGGCCTCGCTTTCCTTCTGCCCGCGCTTGCGCACGACTTTCTGCGCCAGGCACAGATTTTCCAGCACGGTCATGTGCGGGAACAGATTGAAATGCTGGAACACCATGCCGACTTCACGGCGGTAGGCGTTGACGTCGGTTTTCGGGTCGGCCAGTTGCAGACCGTCGATGCTCACCGAGCCCGAGTCGAACTCTTCCAGGCCATTGAGGCAGCGCAGGAAGGTCGATTTGCCGGAGCCCGACGGGCCGATCACCACCAGCACTTCGCCCTTGGCGACCGAGGTGCTGACGTTATCCACAGCGCGCACCACCTGACCACGGGTGTCGAAGACTTTTACCAGTTCGCGGACTTCAATCACTTTGCGCGAGCCTCCGCTCAAGACGGCTGGCGATTTTCGACAGCGGCAGGTTGATCAACAGGTACAGGCCAGCAACGCAGAACAGAATCTCGAACGGCGAAAACGAGGTGGTGATGACTTCACGACCGCTTTTCAGCAGCTCGGTAATCGCGATCACCGACACCAGCGAGGTGTCTTTGACCAGACTGATGAACTGCCCGGCCAGTGGCGGCAGCACGCGTTTCAGCGCTTGCGGCATCACCACGTGACGCATCGACTGACCGGCGCTCAGACCCAGCGAACGCGCCGCCTCGTCCTGCCCGCGAGCAATCGACTGCACACCAGAGCGAATGATTTCCGCCACGTACGCGCCGGTGAACAACGCCAGTGCGGCGATCCCGGCAAACTCGCGGGACAGGTTCATCACCGTGCCGATGAAGAAATAGAAAATGAAAATCTGCACCAGCAACGGCGTGCCGCGCACCAGTTCGACGTAAATCGTCGAAAGGTCACGCAGGGTCGGGTTGCTCGACAAGCGGCACAGACCGGTGACCAGACCGATCAGCAGGCCGAGCACGCCGGACACTACCGACAGCCATAACGTCGTCCACAGCCCCCACAAAAGCGGTCCTGCCGCCCAATGCCGGGTGACGCCCATGACGTCGCCTTCGGCCACATCGTCGCCCTGAGCGAATTGCAGGCTGTTTTCGTCGACGGTCAGGTGCTGCTCGTCACCGGCATCGTTGCGCAGAGTGACTTCAGCTGTGCTGCCCTTGCGCACCAGTTCGCTGACCGTGGAAATATCGGTCGCGCGCTGGGTTTCCTCGGCCTGATAGGCGAAGTACTGCGGAACGCGATTCCAGCGCCATTCGTAGGACATCAGCGACGTGGCGTAATACAACGCGCCAGCCAGGCCGATCAGCACCAGCACGGTCAGAACGTGCCAGGGCCATTGGGCTTTTTTCTGTTTCATGGGTTTAGCAAGATCCGAAAGTTGTATCGCCAGGAAGGCCGCCATCGCCAGCAGGCTGGCTCCCACATTGAATCTGTGGCTTACACAAATCCCCTGTGGGAGCCAGCCTGCTGGCGATTGGAGCGACTCGGTCTATGTGACCGGGCTTATTCCATGTCCTTGAGCCAAGCGGTGTCTTTGAACCACTTGTCATGGATGCGATCGTAGGTGCCGTCTTCGTGGATCTGGTGCAGGAAGTTATTGATGAAGTTCAGGCTGTCGTAGTCGCCCTTCTTCAGGCCGAAGGCCAGCGGCTCATAGGTGAACGGCTTGTCGAGGAACACCAGTTTGCCGGCGCCGACCTTGTTCACCGCAACCACGTTGTACGGCGCGTCATAGATGAAGGCATCAGCCTTGCCGTTGACCACGTCGAGCACGGCTTCCTGCTCGTTGTCGTAGCCGTGGTACTTGGCTTTGGAGATCAGCTTGTTATATGGAACGACCCAACCCCACACACGCGGCCGCCCGCGCCCTGGGCGCGCAGGATAGTGACATCAAACTCAACTACCAAGGCGACCCCAACCCGCCC
>NZ_JBIUXX010000067.1:22715-27426 GCF_044744235.1 Pseudomonas sp. NPDC087346 | reverse complement strand
CATTCTGTGAGTGGTTAAAAGCGGCGCGGGGCAGCTTTGCTTTTGCTTTTCTGTAGGAGTGAGCCTGCTCGCGATGGCGGCCTGCCAGCCGACCAATCTCTGCCCGATATACCCAATCCCTGGGGGAGCAGGCTTGCCAGCGATGGCGGCCTACCATCCAACCAAACCCTGCCTGATGTACCCAATCCCTGTGGGAGCGGGCCTGCCAGCGATGGCGTCCTGCCATCCAACCATTTTCTATCAGATGTACATCAATCATGTAGGAGTGAGCCTGCTCGCGATGACGGCCTGACAGCCGACCATTTCCTGTCAGATGTAAATCAATCCTTGTGGGAGCTGGCTTGCCAGCGATGGCGGCCTGCCATCCAACCACTTCCTGCCAGATACACATCAATCCCTGTGGGAGTGAGCCTGCTCGCGAAGACTGTCTCTCAGCCAATCAATCTCTGTCAGATGTACCCCGCCTCATTGCTCCTGCGCCCGATAAGCCCCCGGCGTCAGTCCGGTCCATTTCTTGAACGCCCGGTGAAACGCCGAAGGTTCTGAGAACCCCAACTGCTCGGCAATCTGTTGCAACGACAGATCTGCCCGTCCCAAATGGTAGATGGCGATATCCCGCCGCAGTTGATCCTTCAACTCCTGAAAGCTCGTTCCTTCCTCACGCAAATGCCGGCGCAGGGTCTGCGGGCTGATGTGCAGATGCGCCGCCACCGCTTCCAGATCCGGCCAGCGTGCGCTGTCGCTGCTGAGTAATCGGCGCAGGCGGCTGCTGAGGCTGTCGCCGTCGTCCGGGCGTGAAAGCAGGTCGGCGGGGGAGCGTTCGAGGAAGTGTTTGAGGGTGCGTTCGTCCTGCAAAAGGGGCATGTGCAGGTAGCGGCTGTGGAACAGCAGGCTGCTCTGATCTGTGGAGAAACTCATGGGGCAGGGGAACAGCAGGTCGTATTCGGCGCCGTGGGCGGGTTTCGGGTAGCTGAATGTCACTTGTTCCAGGCGGATTCGCTGGCCGATCAGCCAACTGCCGAGGCGATGCCAGATCACCAGCAGGCTTTCGGTGAGGAAGTGGTCCGGGTCCCAGAATGTTGAATCATCAAGGCTCAGACGCACCCATTCGTCTTCGCGGGTGAGGCTCAGGCGCGGGGCTTCGGGGAATAGGCTATAAAACAATAAGCCGCGTTGCAGAGCCTTTTCCAGATTGCGGCAATGAATCGAGGCATGGCACATCATGGCGAAGCTGCCGGGTTTGCTCGGCGCGTTGCCGAAACCCAGGTATTCGTCGTCCAGTGCCAGCCACAGGCTCTGGATCAGGCGGGTGAATTGCTCCGGGGCGATGCGCGCGCGTGGTTCGTCGAGCAGCTCGGGGCTGATCCCCAGTTGCAGCAGCAGCCCGGAGTAGTCGAACCCCGAGCGGCGTGCGCCACCGAGGGCGGCGCGGGCGAAATGGCTGGCGATGGTGCGTTCACGCATAAGCGGCAAATCCTTCCTCTGGCGCCGGATCTTAGCTGTGGGTTGGCGATGGCAACAAGGCGGATTTCCGCCAAATTGTAGGACGAGGTTCGGTGACTTGGCGGAAATCCGCCACTCTCGGGTAACCGGATGGTGACACAAAAAGCGCTGTAACCCCTGATGTCAAAAGGCTTGCAGCGAAATGCACCAAAGTGGCACGAGGTTTGCGATAAGAGCGACAGAAGCGTGCGTCGAGCCTGTCCGGAAAGCGCCGCTCGAACAACAAATCCCTCCAGTGCAGGAGGGTTCGCAATTCAGGTTTCGCCAGCAACAGATGGATGTTGCGCGCGGGGCTCTTGAGGAAACTTGCAATGACGACTCGTCAGCCACTCTACAAATCCCTGTATTTCCAGGTGATCGTCGCAATCATCATCGGTATTGCGCTCGGTCACTACTACCCGCAGTTCGGCGTGGCCGTAAAGCCGCTGGGTGACGGGTTCATCAAACTGATCAAAATGATCATCGCCCCAATCATCTTCTGCACCGTGGTCAGCGGTATCGCTGGCATGCAGAGCATGAAGTCGGTCGGCAAGACTGGCGGTTACGCACTGCTGTACTTCGAAATCGTTTCGACCATCGCTTTGCTGGTCGGCCTGCTCGTGGTCAACATCGTGCAACCGGGCAACGGCATGCACATCGACGTCGCTACGCTCGACGCCTCGAAAGTCGCCTCTTACGTGGCTGCTGGCGCTGACCAGAGCGTTGTCGGCTTCCTGCTCAACGTGATCCCGACCACCATCGTCGGCGCGTTCGCCACTGGCGATATCCTGCAAGTGCTGATGTTCTCGGTGATCTTCGGTTTCGCCCTGCATCGCCTGGGTGCCTACGGCAAGCCGCTGCTGGACTTCATCGATCGCTTCGCCCACGTCATGTTCAACATCATCAACATGATCATGAAGCTCGCGCCAATCGGTGCCTTCGGTGCGATGGCGTTCACCATCGGTGCCTACGGTGTCGGCTCGCTGGTGCAGCTGGGTCAACTGATGATCTGCTTCTACATCACTTGCCTGCTGTTCATCCTGATCGTGCTGGGCGGTATCGCTCGCGCTCACGGCTTCAGCGTGCTGAAGATGATCCGCTACATCCGTGAAGAACTGTTGATCGTACTGGGTACTTCCTCGTCGGAATCGGTTCTGCCGCGCATGCTGATCAAGATGGAGCGTCTGGGCGCGAAGAAATCGGTAGTGGGTCTGGTGATTCCGACCGGTTACTCGTTCAACCTCGACGGTACTGCTATCTACCTGACCATGGCCGCCGTGTTCATTGCCCAGGCAACTGACACCCACATGGACATCACTCACCAGATCACCCTGCTGGTGGTGTTGCTGCTGTCCTCCAAAGGCGCTGCCGGTGTGACTGGTTCGGGCTTCATCGTGCTGGCGGCGACGCTGTCGGCTGTTGGCCACCTGCCGGTTGCCGGTCTGGCGCTGATCCTCGGTATCGACCGCTTCATGTCCGAAGCACGTGCCCTGACCAACCTGGTGGGTAACGCCGTTGCCACCATCGTTGTTGCCAAGTGGGTCAAAGAGCTGGACACCGATGTGCTGCAATCCGAGCTGGCCTCGGGCGGTCGCGGCATCGTTGATACCCGCGTTGAAGACGACCTGGGTGTGGCCGAAGGCCCAACCCCGAGTAACGTGAAGTAAGTATCGCTTGAATAAGAAACCTGCTTCGGCAGGTTTTTTATTGCCTGCGATTTGAGCGCAACGGTCACTGCCGCTGATGGATTCGGTTATTGCTGCATGGGCATGTGCTGCCTAGGCTGAGTGCATCGCCCAAGGAGATCGCCCATGTCTGCACCGCTGGCCTCACTGAAGATTCTGGATTTCTCGACCTTGCTGCCGGGGCCGTTCGCCTCGCTGTTGCTGGCAGACATGGGGGCCGAGGTGTTGCGTATCGAGTCGCCGACCCGCCTCGATCTGCTGCGGGTGCTGCCGCCCCACGACGGCGGAATATCCGCCAGCCATGCCTATCTCAATCGCAACAAACGCAGCCTGGCGCTGGATCTGAAACAGCCCGAGGCGCTGGAGGTGGTCAAGCAGTTACTGGGCGATCACGACATTGTCCTCGAACAATTCCGACCCGGAGTGATGGAGCGTTTGGGCCTGGGCTACGAGGCGCTGAAGGCGATCAATCCGAAGCTGATTTACGTGTCGATCACCGGCTACGGCCAGACCGGGCCCTACAAGGATCGCGCCGGACACGACATCAACTATCTGGCGCTGGCCGGGCTCTCCAGCTACACCGGGCGTGCCGACAGCGGGCCATTGCCGTTGGGCATGCAGGTGGCGGATGTCGCGGGTGGCTCGCTGCACGGGGTGATCGGTCTGCTGGCGGCGGTGATTGCTCGCCAGCAAACCGGGCAGGGCACGCATCTGGATGTGAGCATGACCGACTGCGCATTCAGCCTGAATGCCATGGCCGGTGCCGGCTATCTGGCCTGCGGCGAGGAGCCGGGTCGGGAAGACCAGATACTGAATGGCGGCAGTTTTTACGATTACTACCGCTCGCGCGATGGGCGCTGGATGTCGGTAGGCAGTCTGGAACCGGGGTTCATGCAGCAATTGTGTGTGGCGCTGGGTCGGCCGGAACTGGCGGCGCAGGGTTTATCGCCGAAGCCCGAGCAGCAGCGGGCGTTGAAGGAGGCGTTGAAGGTAGAGTTCGAGAAGCATGACTTTGCCGAACTGTGCCAGTTGTTTGCCGGGGTTGATGCGTGTGTCGAGCCGGTACTGAACTTGAGCGAGGCGGTGCAGCATCCGCAGTTACAGGCGCGGGAATTGGTCATGCAAGTGCCGCGTGGGGATGGTACGACGCAGGCGCAGATGGCGTGTCCGCTGAAGTTTTCCGAAGCGTTGCCGACGCCACGGCATGTCGGCGCGGTGTTGGGGCAGCATACGGATCAGGTGTTGGGGGAGTTGGGGTTCAGTGCTGAGCGGATTGCTGAACTGCGCCGGGCCAGGATAGTTCTTTAGCGTCAATGCCGGCCTCATCGCTGGCAAGCCAGCTCCCACAGGTTTTTGTGTGAACAGTTCGGACACTGTGGGAGCGGGCTTACCCGCGATAGCGGTGTGTCAGTCAGCTGAGATTTTGAATGTACCGACGCCATCGCGAGCAGGTTTTGTGGTGTGAGCACAGCATTCAGCTTCGCCACGGACATTGTGGGAGCTGGCCTGCCAGCGATAGCGGTGTGTCAGCCAGCAAATATTTT
>NZ_JBIUXX010000067.1:7684-22618 GCF_044744235.1 Pseudomonas sp. NPDC087346 | reverse complement strand
GCTTCGCCACGGACATTGTGGGAGCTGGCCTGCCAGCGATAGCGGTGTGTCAGCCAGCAAATATTTTGAATGTACCGACGCCATCGCGAGCAGGCTCGCTCCCACAGGTTTTGTGGTGTGAGCACAGCATTCAGCTTCGCCACGGACATTGTGGGAGCTGGCCTGTCAGCGATAGCGGTGTGTCAGTCAGCTGAGATTTTGAATGTACCGACGCCATCGCGAGCAGGCTCGCTCCCACAGGTTTTGTGGTGTGAGCACAGCATTCAGCTTCGCCACGGACATTGTGGGAGCTGGCCTGCCAGCGATAGCGGTGTGTCAGCCAGCAAATATTTTGAATGTACCGACGCCATCGCGAGCAGGCTCACTCCTACAGGTTTTGTGGTGTTAACACAGCATTCAGCTTCGCCACGGACATTGTGGGAGCTGGCCTGCCAGCGATAGCGGTGTGTCAGTCAACTGAGATTTTGAATGTACCGACGCCATCGCGAGCAGGCTCGCTCCCACAGGTTTTGTGGTGTGAGCACAGCATTCAGCTTCGCCACGGACATTGTGGGAGCTGGCCTGCCAGCGATAGCGGTGTGTCAGTCAGCTGAGATTTTGAATGTACCGACGCCATCGCGAGCAGGCTCACTCCCACAGGTTTGGTGGTGTGAGCACAGCATTCAGCTTCGCCACGGACATTGTGGGAGCTGGCCTGCCAGCGATGAGGCCAGCCGCTACATCACAAACGTTCTATTCGACTCGCATCTCACCAGTGAACACCAGCGTACTGCGACACCGACGGCACAGATACCGCCGCCCCTTGCTCACCAGCCCATGACGCTGCGCCGAGAACGGAAAATCACTGTCCACACACGGACATTTATAGATGTAGCGCGTCACGCTGCGGCGTTTGATTGCATAGGTGTGGCAGCGATCCGGCGGTAGTTCATAGACTCCGCGCATGATCAACTGCCACTCCTCGCCGTGCGGCTGGATGCGGTCGCCGAACAGTTGATGGGCGATCAGGTGCGCGACTTCGTGGGCCACGGTCTGCTTGAGGAAGTGATCGGTGTTTTCCCGGTACAGCTGCGGATTGAAGCGCAGCAGATTCTCGTGCAGATGCGCGACTCCGGCTTTTTGCCCGCGCAGCTTGAGGCTCACCACAGGGCGTTGGAAATGACGTTTGAAAAAGGATTCAGCGAGTTGGTAACAGTCTTCGACGCGGGTATTGAGTTGCTCGGGCATGCTTGATGGATCTCCAGAGCTTGCGAGTATGCCGCAACCCCGAGGCGTTGCGAATCGCCAAACTGCCGAATGGTCATGGTGTTTCTGCGTGAACATGAGAAGGCCGCCTTGCGGCGGCCTGTGTTGGCGGATCTTGTTTTTCTCAGGCTTGCCAGCTAGTTGGTGTAGACGGGCCCCACGCCCAGTCCCCAGACGATCACGGTGAACGCCATGATGGCCACCAGCACCACCAGACCCACCGCCAGCACCGAGCTGGAAAACAGGAAACCCTCATCCGAAGGGATATTCATAAAGGTCGGCAGCCCGACATACAGCAGATAAACCGTGTAGCAGATGGCCGCCGTGCCGACGATCATCCCCAGCCACATATGCGGATACAGCGCCGCCAGCCCGCCGACGAACAATGGGGTTGCGGTGTAGGTGGCGAACGCGACGCAACGCGCCAGACTCGGGTTGGCGTCATAAGTGCGCGCCATCCAGTGCACGAAGGCTCCCATGACCGCGACTCCGCCGAGCATCGCCAGGTATGACATGACGGTCATCCAAACCGCGCTTTCAACGGTGAGCATCACCGGTGCGCGATTGCCAATGACCCAGCCGACCTGCGTGGTGCCGATAAACGCCGAGACAGCGGGGATCGCCGCCAGTATCAGCGTGTGCGTCAGGTACATGTGGCTGATGCTTTCCTCTTGGTCACCACGGATTTCTTTCCATTCCTGATCGGGGTGGGTAAAGAGTCCCACTACGTGATGGATCATGCCAGTCACTCCTCTTGTTATTGCCATCGCCCCCCAACGGAGCGCCTACGGGCCAAGGTGGCCGAGCAAATTCAGGTCTTTGGATGTGTGCGACCTTATGTCGCAGTATAGAAAGGACTTAACCGCACAGGTATTAGGGGCTTAGAGCAAATCGCGCTGTAAAAACAGGGCTTAATCGCCGTGAGGTCTTGCAGTGGTAGGTGAAACTGTGGCGAGGGGATTTATCCCCGTTCGGCTGCGTAGCAGTCGCCAATCCACTACAGCAGTTTGTCAGTCGAATCGAGTTTTAGGGTTTGTGGGGGCGGCTTCGCCGCCCAACGGGGATAAATCCCCTCGCCACGGGTTTCTTTTGACCCTTCGCCCTCCGGCGGTTTTTGCGTAAAATGCCGCCTTTCGTCACACCTCACGGATCTCGCGTCATGGGCACTCTTACGGTCAACCAGAACAAACTGCAAAAGCGCCTGCGCCGCCTGGCCGGCGAAGCGGTCGCCGACTTCAACATGATTGAAGACGGCGACAAGGTCATGGTCTGCCTGTCCGGGGGTAAGGACAGTTACACCATGCTCGACGTGCTGATGCACCTGCAGAAGGTTGCACCGATCAAGTTCGAGATCGTCGCCGTGAACATGGATCAGAAGCAGCCGGGTTTCCCCGAGCACGTGCTGCCGGCCTACCTCAAAGAGTTGGGCGTCGAGTACCACATCGTCGAAAAAGATACTTACTCGGTGGTCAAGGAACTGATCCCGGAAGGCAAGACCACCTGCTCGCTGTGTTCGCGTCTGCGCCGTGGCACGCTGTACACCTTCGCTGACGAAATCGGCGCGACCAAGATGGCCCTCGGTCACCATCGCGATGACATCGTCGAGACGTTCTTCCTCAATATGTTCTTCAACGGCAGCCTCAAGGCGATGCCGCCGAAGCTGCGTGCCGATGACGGGCGCAACGTGGTGATTCGTCCGCTGGCGTACTGCAACGAGAAAGACATCCAGGCGTATTCGGACTTCAAGGAGTTCCCGATCATCCCGTGCAACCTTTGTGGTTCGCAGGAAAACCTGCAACGTCAGGTGGTCAAGGACATGCTCCAGGACTGGGATCGCAAGACCCCGGGCCGAACTGAAAGCATTTTCCGCAGTCTGCAGAACGTGATCCCGTCGCAACTGGCCGATCGCAACCTGTTCGACTTCACCAGCCTGAAGATCGACGAGAGCGCCGCTTCGCGCTTCGTCAACATCGTGAACCTTTAACCCAAAACTGTAGGAGTGAGCCTGCTCGCGATAGCGGTCTGTCAGACACTTCAGTGTTGACTGATATGACGCCATCGCGAGCAGGCTCACTCCTGTAATGGTTTTTCGTTTCCAACCTCAGGAGAGGGCATGCGCGATTACAAGTGGCTGCACGAATACTGTCTGAACCGCTTCGGTTCGGCAGCTGAACTGGAAGCCCATCTGCCCGTTCCCAAGACCCCCGCGCAATTGCGCAAGATCAGCGACGACCGTTACCTCTCGACCATGGCCCTGCGCGTGTTTCGCGCCGGGCTCAAGCACAGTCTGGTGGACGCCAAGTGGCCGGCCTTCGAAGAAGTGTTCTTCAAGTTCGACCCGGAAAAAGTCGTGCTGATGAGCGCCGAACACCTTGAACGCCTGATGCAGGACGCGCGGATTATCCGCCACCTGGGCAAGCTCAAGAGCGTGCCGCGCAATGCGCAGTTCATCCTTGATGTCGAGAAGGAGAGGGGCAGTTTCGGCGCGTTGATCGCGGACTGGCCGGTGACCGATATCGTCGGTCTGTGGACGTACCTGAAAAAGCACGGACATCAACTCGGCGGGCTGTCGGCGCCACGGTTTTTGCGCATGGTTGGCAAGGACACGTTTGTGCCGAGTTACGACGTGGTCGCGGCGCTGAATGCGCAGAAGATCGTCGACAAGGCGCCGACCAGTCAGCGCGATCTGGCGGCGGTGCAGGCGGTGTTCAATCAGTGGCATGAAGAGAGCGGTGGGCGGCCGATGAGCCAGATCTCGATGATGCTGGCTTATACCGTCAATCATTAAGACCGAGTCGCTCCAATCGCCAGCAGGCTGGCTCCCACAGGAGATCTGTGAACATCGCAGATCCCATGTGGGAGCCAGCCTGCTGGCGATAGCAATTTTTCAGGCGACGGCAATCTCACCTTCGCCCGCCAGTTTGCGGTTCAACTGATACCGCCACCGCACATACAGCAGCGCCGAGCAGAACACCGCCAGGCTGACGATCATCTCCAGCACACCAAACAACTGCCGGCTCGGGTCATACGCCGCCAGTGCGCCTTTGATGAAATACAGATTCACCACAAAACACATCCACGAGTGCCCGCGCGCGCTGCCCATGATCATCCCCGGAGCGAGGACGATCCACGGGATCAGCTCGACCAGCAGAATCACCCACGGTCGGGCGCCATGCAGGTCGGCGAAGATCAGGTAGTAAGCAGCGAGCAGCCCGGCGAGGCCGAAAAAGCACAGCAGGCTGATGATCCGCATGGCTTTCACTCGCGGTTCAAGCCATTCGACCGAGGGCAGGATTTTCGGCTTCTTGGCCATATCAGCCCACCAGTTTCTGAGCGGTTTTCGCCAGACGCAGACCCAGTGCACGACACAGTGCGACTTCGTGCTGATCGAGGCCGCTTTTGCCGTCAGCCCCGGCATGGTGGCTGGCGCCATACGGCGTGCCGCCGCCCTGGGTTTCGAGCAGCGCCGATTCGCTGTAAGGCAGGCCGGTGATCAGCATGCCGTGGTGCAGCAGCGGCAGCATCATCGACAGCAGAGTGGTTTCCTGACCGCCGTGCAGGCTGGCGGTGGAGGTGAATACACCGGCCGGTTTGCCGACCAGAGCGCCGGTCAGCCACAGGTTGCTGGTGCCGTCGAGGAAGTATTTGAGCGGCGCGGCCATGTTGCCGAAACGGGTCGGGCTGCCGAGCGCCAGACCGGCGCAGTTTTTCAAATCATCAAGCGTTGCGTAGAGCGGGCCATCTGCCGGGATGTCCGGCGACACCGCTTCGCACTCGGTGGAAATCGCCGGCACGGTACGCAGGCGCGCTTCGAGCCCGGCCTGTTCAACGCCCCGGGCAATTTGCCGGGCCATCTCGTTGGTCGAGCCGCTGCGGCTGTAATACAGAATCAGAATGTAGGGCGCGCTCACGGCAGCAACTCCAGCACGTTTTCCGGTGGGCGACCGATCACGGCTTTGTCGCCGACTTCGAGAATCGGCCGCTCCATCAGTTTCGGGTGCTCAGCGATGGCGGCGATCAGTTGCGCCTCGCTGAGACTGTCGTCGGCCAGATGAAGCATTTTGTATTCATCTTCCCCGGTGCGCAGCAGTTGCCGTGCGCTGATGCCGAGCTTGCCCAGCAGCGCCTTGATTTGCCCCGCATCCAGCGGGGTTTCGAGATAACGCACCACGTTCGGCGTCAGGCCGCGGGCCTCAAGCAGTTCGAGCGCACCGCGGGATTTCGAGCAGCGCGGGTTGTGATAAAGCGTCAGATCGGTCATGGCGGGTCGCTTCTGGCGTAAAGTGACGGCTATTCTAACTGTGCAGCGCGCAATCCTGAACCGTGGGAGGCGATGGGTCGCAGGCGCAATCAATTTTTCACAAGGAACACGACATGACACGGCGATTGGCAGCGGCATTGACGATAATCGGGGCGTTGATGCTGGGGGGCTGCGGTAACGACTATGGTATCGACCAGAATGGCCAGAAGGTCGCCTCCGAGCGTCTCGACAAACAATGGGTAGTGGTTAACTACTGGGCCGAATGGTGTGGCCCGTGCCGGACTGAAATCCCGGAGCTCAACCATTTGGCTGATGAACTCAAGAGCAAGAATGTCGGCGTGTTCGGGGTCAATTTCGATAATGTGCAGGGCGAAGAACTGAAGAGCGCCAGTGAAAAACTGGGCATCAAGTTCACCGTGCTGGCGCAAGATCCGGCAGAGCTGTTCGACCTGCCGCGCAGCGAAGCATTGCCGGTGACGTACATCATCGACAACAAAGGCAAGGTGCGTGAGCAGATGATGGGCGAGCAGACGGCGGCGGGGGTTTTGGCAAAACTTGAGGCGTTGCAGGCGACCAAGTAAGTCGCATGTTTTCTTGCTTGGGTGCTTCTGTGGTGAAGGGGTAAATCCCCTCACCACAAAGGCCCTGACTGGTTGATAGAGGGGGTTAACCCTCTTCCAGCCACCAGCGCAAAGGCTTGCCTTCCGCCGGCCAGAAGCGCATCTGTTCGATCGGCGAAATATCCCAGCGTTGCACCCCTTCGAGGGCTTGCAGGAAGCGTTGTTCCTGCTCCATCAGTGCCGGGGCGCAGAGCTTGCGGGTCTTGCCGATCTTGCCGAAGCTCAGCTTGTCGCCATCCAGCGTGTACGGCGCGAACCAATGGTTGCAGCCGCCGTTGCCGTAGGCGCGACCGTCATCGCCCAGGGTCACGGTCAGATGGCTGTAATCCATCAGTGGCCGCTCGCCGATCCATTCCAGAATGTAGCTGCGGTTCTGTTGCAGTTGCACCGGTTCTGCGGCGCAACCCACCAGTGCGGCACCGACCAGAGCGGTCAGGGCAAGGCGTTTCATCACGCAGGCTCCTGACATTTCGGGCAGACATGCTTCTCGCCAACGGCTTTCCAGCCGAGTTCGGCGATGCGCGCAGTGGCGGCGGCTTTTTCGGCCGGTTTGCCAAGCTTGGCGTCTACCGCGAATTCAAAGCTGAGTTCTTTGGCGCAGCTGTCGCAATTGACCTGCCAGGTGTGGATCGCCAGTTCGCCAAACACCGGGCCGGTGGTCATTGCTGTCCATTGGCCGGGCGGGTTGATCAGATGGCGCACGGTCTCGACGGTCAGGCGCATGGACAAGTCCTTGCTGCCTTTAAGGGTGACCAACAGCGCATCACCGATGCGGATCGAGCCACCGTTGCCGGTGACCTGATAGCGGCCCGGTACGAGGGCGCGGCATTCGGTGAGGGTGTGTTGCGGGTTCATCAGGTTGTAGCGGAAATCGTGTTCGACCATGGGTCCTCCAAATATGCGCGACATGCTAGCACGGGCTGGATTACAGGATGGCGCGCGCTTGCGACCTTCGATCAGGTTCAAATCGACTCGCGCTCATGGCAAACTGCCGCCCTTGACTCTGAAGGAACGGAAACATGGCGCTGATTGAATGTTATGAATGCAAACGCAGCATCAGCTCGCAAGCGACTGCGTGCATCCATTGCGGGGCGCCCATGGCAGAGCGCCCGACCGAGCAGCAGTCGGCTGATGCACAACCACAAGCAGCGCCCGTTGCTTCGACGATTTCCTTTGGCAGCCTTCCACGCAACAAAGCTGTCCCCGAGGCTTATGTCGCGCCTGCCGAACCCGAGCCGAAAGCCGTTCCGGTAGCCGTTGGCCGTCGCCGTCGGACGCAAGCCGCCGCGCCGGTTCAACCGCAAGTGAATGCCGATGGCTCGCGCCCGGTGGAAGGCTGGTTGAAGATCATGGCGTTTTTGATGCCAATGATTTTTGTCTGGTTCCTGCTGCGTTCCGGGCATTCGCTGAAGCAGCGGGTGATCGGTTTCGGCTGGCTCGGCCTGCTGATCCTGTGTGTAGCGATCACCCCGACGCCACCGCCAGTCTGATCGCCGAAAACTCAGCCCTCGACCTGGTTCTGCGGCGCACCCGCCTCCCAGGTCGCGATGTTGTGCAGCGTGGTTGCGGCAATCGCGCCCAGCGCTTCATGAGTCAGAAAAGCCTGATGCGCCGTGACGATCACGTTCGGGAATGTCAGCAACCGCGCCAGCACATCGTCCTGCAACGGCAGATCCGAGCGATCCTCGAAAAACAGCTGCGCCTCTTCTTCATACACATCCAGTCCCAGATAACCCAGTTGGCCATCCTTCAGTGCATCGATCAGCGCCGGGGTATCCACCAGACCGCCGCGCCCGGTGTTGATCAGCATTGCACCCGGCTGCATGTGCGCCAGTGATTCGCGGTTGATCAGGTGTTTGCTCTGGTCGTTGAGCGGGCAGTGCAGGCTGATGATGCGCGACTGCGCGAGCAGTTCCGGCAAGCTCAGATAGCGCGCCCCCAGAGCCAGAACCTCCGGGTTTGGATAAGGATCGTAAGCCAGCAATTCACAGCCGAAACCGTGCATGATTTTCGCGAACGTGGCGCCGATCTGCCCGGTGCCGACGATACCCACCGTCTTGCCCACCAGATCAAAACCGGTCAGCCCGTGCAGAGTGAAATCGCCTTCGCGAGTGCGGTTGTAGGCACGATGCAGGCGCCGGTTGAGTGCGAGGATCAGCGCGACCGCGTGTTCGGCCACGGCATGCGGCGAATAGGCCGGAACCCGCACTACCGCCATGCCGAGGCGCTTCGCCGCAACCAGATCGACATGGTTATAACCCGCCGAACGCAGAGCAATCAGTCGCGTACCGCCCGCCGCCAGGCGCTCCAGCACCGGGGCGCTGAGGTCGTCGTTGATAAACGGGCAGACCACTTCATGCTGCTCGGCCAGCGCCACGGTGTCGAGACTCAGTCGGGCCGGTTGAAAGTGCAGTTCGATATCGGCCGGGCAGTCGGCGGCGAGGAAGCTGTCGCGGTCGTAGGTCTGGCTACTGAAAACGATCGTGCGCATGAAATCCTCCTGGAGCAACGACGCGGGCCAAATCACCCGCGAACATTCTAGCTGCGTGCGCGTTTAGCGGCATTGCCGTGGATCAGGCGCTGATCTTCGCCTGCGTGGCCAGACGATTGATCGCCCGTTCCAGCTCATCCAGTGCCTGCGTCGCTTTCGGATCGTCCTGTTTGAGCAGGGTTTCGCTGCGTTGGCAGGCTGCGCGCAATTGCGGCACGCCGCAGTAACGCGTGGCGCCGTGCAGGCGATGCACGCGTTCGATCAAGGCGTTTTGATCGTTGCTGTCGCGGGCAGTGCGGATCGCTTCGCGGTCGGCTTCGAGTGACGCCAGCAACATCGCCAGCATGTCCGCCGCCAAATCTGCCTTGCCCGCGGCCAGGCGCAGACCTTCGTCGTGATCAAGTACCGGTAAGTCATGACTGCCGATGGCGCTTTCGCTGGAGCGATCCGGTGCCTGATTGCGCAGAGCCAGGCCGGTCCATTTCAGTACGACTTGCGCCAGTTGCCGCTCGCTGATCGGTTTGGTCAGGTAGTCATCCATGCCGCTTTGCAGCAAGGCGCGTTTTTCGTTGGCCATGGCGTGGGCGGTGAGGGCGACAATCGGCAGCGGTGTGCAATGCCGTTCGCTTTCCCACTGGCGGATGGTTTCGGTGCTCTGGCGTCCGTCCATGCCGGGCATCTGCACGTCCATCAGCACTAGATCGAAAGATTCGGTCTGCACCGCTTTGACCGCCGCATAACCGCTTTCCACCGCGAGCACCTTGGCGCCCATGTCTTCGAGCAGGGTCTGCACCAGCAACAGGTTGGCCGGGTTATCGTCGACGCATAGCACTTTCGGCGGACGACTCGACAACGGCTCGTTCGGCTCGTTGCGGGTCTGGCGCGGATTGGCCAGATCCGACAAGGCACGCCGCAATTTACGCGTGCACGCCGGTTTGGCCTGGAGCTGACTGTGCGGGTTCGGCACCGAGAGGTGGAACAGCGTTTGCTCGGTGGTCGGGCAAAGCACCAGCACCTTGCAACCGAGGTGTTCCAGATCCCAGATATGCTGGTTCAAGCGCTCCGGGAGCATGTCGTTGCTGGTGATGCCGAGCACCGCGAGGTCGATGGCCTGCTCGGTCTGGTGCGCGCCGGTAACGCCGTTGGTCAGGCTTTCCAGGGTATTGAAGGTGGTGACGTCGAGGCCGCAGTCTTCGAGTTGATGTTGCAATGCCTGACGCGCCAGTTCGTGATTCTCCAGCACCGCCACGCGACGCCCGAGCAGCGGCGCGGACGGCAGATCGTCGGTGTCGTCACGGGTTTTCGGCAGGCTCAGGCTGATCCAGAATTCCGAACCTTCACCCGGCGTGCTGTCGACGCCGATCTCGCCACCCATCTGTTCGATCAGGCGCTTGGAAATCACCAGACCCAGACCGGTACCGCCCGGCTGACGCGACAGCGAGTTATCAGCCTGACTGAAGGCCTGGAACAGCGCCCGCACATCCTGACTCGACAAACCGATGCCGGTGTCCTGAATGCTGATGCGCAACTGCACGCGATCTTCGTGTTCTTCTTCAAGCATGGCACGGGCGACGATGGTGCCTTCGCGGGTGAACTTGATCGCGTTGCTGACAAGGTTGGTGAGGATCTGCTTGAGGCGCAGCGGATCGCCGACCAGCGACAGCGGCGTGTCGCGATACACCAGACTGACCAGCTCAAGCTGTTTGGCGTGAGCTGCCGGTGCGAGGATGGTCAGGGTGTCCTGCAACAGGTCGCGCAGGTTGAACGGAATGTGGTCGAGCACCAGTTTGCCGGCCTCGATCTTCGAGAAATCGAGGATCTCGTTGATGATCCCGAGCAAGCTGTCGGCGGACTTTTCGATAGTGCCCAGATAGTCGAGCTGGCGCGGGGTCAGTTCGCTTTTCTGCAAAAGATGCGTGAAGCCGAGAATGCCGTTGAGCGGCGTGCGAATCTCGTGGCTCATGTTGGCGAGGAACTCGGACTTGATCCGGCTCGCTTCCAGCGCCTCTTTACGGGCCAGATCGAGTTCGATGTTCTGGATCTCGATGGTTTCCAGATTCTGCCGCACGTCTTCGGTGGCTTGATCGACGCTGTGTTGCAGTTCTTCCTGAGCGTTTTGCAGGGTGCCGGCCATGCGGTTGATGCCGTCCGCCAGTTCATCCAGCTCCTGACTGCCGAGCGGCGGCAGGCGGGTTTCCAGGTGGCCGTCCTTGAGTTGCGCGACGGCGTGTTTGATCTGGCTCAGCGGATGGTTGATGGTGCGGCCCATGCGCAATGCAAGCAGCGCCGCACCGGCGAGGCCAGCGGCAATCAACAGCAGACTGGCGAACAGACTGCGATAACCGCGCAGCAACATGCCGTTGTGTGACAGCTCCAGTTCTACCCAGCCGAGCAGGCGCTCGGATTCTGCGGGGATCAGTTCACCCGCCAGATTGCGGTGCTTACCCAGAACCGGCAGCAGATAACGGGTGGCATCGTTACCGCTGCGGCGCAGCAGTTGCGCGCTGTCGCCGCTCGGCGCCTGATTGAGCATGGTCGGGCCGGCGTGGGCCAGCGGCGTGTGGTCGGGGGCGAGGAAGGTCACCGCGCGCACGTCGGGCTGTTCGAGGGATTGGGTGGCGATGCGTTCGAGCAGTTCACTGTCGCCACGGCCCATGGCCGGGGCCACCAGCGGGGCCAGTTGCTCGGCGATCATTTCGCCGCGCTGCATCAATTGGGCTTGCAAGTCGGACTGTTGCGTCCAGGTGAAATAACCACCGAGCACCAACGCCATCAGGCTGGTGGGCAAGAGGGTCAGCAACAATACGCGACCTTTGATTCCCAGTTTCTTGAGCACGCCCATCTCCTGCATCCAGCTGATATGTTGACTCAAACGTGCGTCCGGCACGTGACATTGGCGCAGTGTAGCGATTTGCTCGCGGGCAATCCTCGGAAAAATGCTGCCGTCGTGCGTCTGTTTGCGAGCGCTCGTTTGTCCGACAGGTCAGCATTGGGTTGCCCGATGCTCGGCAATCTTGAATAATCGGCACAACTGAGAATTATTTGCAGATAGTCATGACTCTTGTCTCTGTTGGCCAGCCACGCATTCTTTCCATCGAAGACGACCCGGTGCTCGGTGCCTATGTTCACGAACATCTGGGGCGCAGCGGGTTTCAGGTGACCTGGTGCCAGAACGGCCAGGAAGGTCTGAACATGGCTCAGCGCCAGCCGTTCGACGTGGTGTTGATGGACATTCTGTTGCCGGGGCTGAACGGTCTCAAGGTGCTGACCCAGTTGCGCCAGAGCCAGTCGACGCCAGTGCTGCTGATGTCGGCACTGGGGGCGGAGGCAGATCGCATCAGCGGTTTCCGCCTCGGTGCCGATGACTACCTGCCCAAACCGTTCAGCATGGCCGAGCTGCATGTGCGCATCGAAGCGATTCTGCGCCGGGTCGCGCTGGATCGACGTCCGGCGGCTCTGGCCGAGCCGGTGGCGAGCGGCGCCTTGCATTTCGACGACGAGGCGTGCGAAGCGTTTTACCGTGAGCAGCCTGCCGGTCTGACCCGCAGCGAATATCGCTTGCTGGAAACCCTGCATCGCAACGATGAGGAAGTGCTGAGCAAGGCCTTCCTTTATCAGCACGTCCTGCAACGCGGCTACGCGGCTCACGACCGCAGCCTCGACATGCACATCAGTCAGATCCGCCGCAAACTCAAAGCCATCGGCTACACCGAACGCGAAGTGCGCACGGTATGGGGCAAGGGCTACGTGCTGAGTACGCCCGATGAAAATGTCTGACCTGCCGGGTCGGCATTCGCTGTTCTGGAAACTGGCCTGCCTGCTGGTGGCGTTCTGTTTGCTGATGATCTGGCTGAGCTGGTCTTGGGGCCGCTATATGGAGGAACGCAACCAGTTCCTCTCTGACGAAGCGCGCGCAACCTTGTCGCGCTATGCCGCTGAAGCCGAGCAGGCGTGGCAGCGAGCCGAGCGTGACGGTATTGATAGCTGGTTGCAGAGCATGGAGCTGCGTGAAGCCGGTTGGGTCGGGGTGATCGGCGGCAATTTGCAGTCGCTGAGCAGCGATCCGCTGAACGAGCAGGAAACCCAGCACCTGACCTTCCTGCGTGGCCTCGACTGGCCGATTCACAAGCAGGGGCGACCATGGCTGCGGGTGCCGTTTCCTCAAGACCCGTCCGCCGGAATTCTGGTGATCGAACTGCCCGAGCGTTTTCTGCCGGGCAAGTATCGAGTGTTCTGGCGAGTCATCACCAACGGTGTGATTCCGGGTCTGTTCACATTGCTGCTGTGCGTCGGCCTCTATCGTTTGCTGGTGGTGCCGTTGAATAATCTGCGCGAGCAGGCCAACGCCTGGCGCGCCGATCAATTGAATGTGCGGCTGTCGAGCGGGATCACCCAGCGCCCGGACGAACTCGGTGAATTGGCTCGGGCATTCGACTCCATGTCCGAGCGTTTGCAGACCACGGTCTCCCTGCAACAACAATTGCTGCGCGATCTCTCTCATGAACTGCGCACGCCGCTGAGTCGTCTGCGAGTGGCCAGTGAAAGCGAGCAGGATCTACTGCAATTGCGTGAGCGCATCGGCCGTGAAGTCGATGGCATGCAACGGCTGGTGGAAGACACTCTGCAACTGGCGTGGCTCGACACCGATCGCGCTCCGCTGCCGGACGAAGCGATCCAGATTCAGGCGCTGTGGGAGATGCTCACCGAAAACGCCTGTTATGAAAGCGGCTGGCCGAGCCTGCAATTGCAGTGCGCGGTGCCGTCCTCGTGCTGGGTGCGCGGCAACCTCAATACCTTGGCGCAAGCTCTGGAAAACATCCTGCGCAACGCCATTCGGCATTCGCCCGAGGGCGGCATCGTGCGGCTGGACGGCCAGCGTGATGGTGATTTCTGGCACCTGTGGCTGGACGATCAGGGCGGCGGGGTGGACGGGCAGGAACTGGAACGGATCTTCGACCCGTTCACCCGACTCGACGGCTCGCGCCCCGGCGATGGCGGCTTCGGCCTCGGCTTGAGCATCGCGCGCAACGCGGTACAGCGCCAGGGCGGGACTATGTGGGCGCAGAACGTGCGTGGCGGATTGCGGATGAATTTGCGCTTGGTGGCGGAGGGTGGTGTTGGCAGTCCCGGCCCCATCGCTGGCAAGCCAGCTCCCACAGTGGATCTCTATCAGCCACAAACCGTGTGAACCATTCGTAAGAATGTGTCAGCACTGCTGACACTATTAATGAACAGCGCAACCTCTGTGGGAGCTGGCTTGCCAGCGATAGGGCCCTTGGCATCACCGCTAAACAAAAGTCGCACCACTGGCGCGACTTTTGATTCGCTTATTCCCAGAAACCATAAGCACCATACTTTGCGTGATATGGCCTGCGCGGGTTTGCCGGTATGATAGGCGCCCCCGCACGTCTGGATTGCGAATACGCCATGACCCTGCAGTACCCAACTATCGCCGATTGCGTCGGCAACACTCCGCTGGTGCGTTTGCAGCGCCTGCCCGGTGAAACCAGCAACACCCTGTTGCTCAAGCTCGAAGGGAATAACCCGGCGGGTTCGGTCAAGGACCGTCCGGCGCTGTCGATGATCACCCGTGCCGAATTGCGCGGGCAGATCCACGCCGGCGATACGCTGATCGAAGCGACCTCGGGCAACACCGGGATCGCGCTGGCGATGGCTGCCGCGATCAAGGGTTACAAGATGATCCTGATCATGCCGGACAACTCCAGTGCCGAGCGCAAAGCGGCGATGACTGCTTATGGCGCCGAGCTGATTCTGGTCACTCAGGAAGAGGGCATGGAAGGCGCTCGCGATCTCGCGCAGCGGATGGAAGCCGAAGGCCGTGGCAAGGTGCTGGATCAGTTCGCCAACGGTGATAATCCGGAGGCGCATTACACCACCACCGGCCCGGAAATCTGGCGTCAGACCGAGGGCACGATTACCCATTTCGTCAGCTCCATGGGCACCACCGGCACCATCATGGGCGTTTCGCGCTACTTGAAAGAGCAGAGCGACAGCGTACAGATCGTCGGTCTGCAACCGATGGAAGGCTCGGCCATCCCCGGTATCCGCCGCTGGCCGCAGGAATACCTGCCGAAGATCTATCAGGCCGACCGCGTCGACCGCATCGTCGATATGGCGCAAAGCGAGGCCGAAGACGTCACTCGTCGTCTGGCCCGCGAAGAAGGCATCTTCTGCGGCGTGTCCTCGGGCGGTGCGGTGGCAGCGATGCTGCGCCTGTCCAAAGAAGTTGAAAACGCGGTGATCGTCGCGATCATCTGCGACCGTGGCACGCCGCAGAAGATGCCTTCTTCGCGGGC
>NZ_JBIUXX010000067.1:0-7674 GCF_044744235.1 Pseudomonas sp. NPDC087346 | reverse complement strand
ATTTTCGACGCGCCCAACTGATGGCCAAGCAAGAGAGAGGCCTGCGCTTCCAGCCCACCGGCGGCAGCAAGGCCCCGCAAATCCCTACCGGTAAAAAGCAGCGCTTGAGCATCGAGCGCCTGGCTAACGACGGTCGCGGTATCGCGTTTTTCGAAGGTCGTACCTGGTTCGTCCTCGGTGCCCTCGCGGGTGAAGAAGTCGAAGCCCGGGTGCTTGGTGCCCACGGCAAAGTGGTCGAGGCGCGCACCGAGCGCGTGTTCAAGGCCAGTGATCTGCGTCGTCCGGCACCGTGTCAGCACGCCGGCCGCTGTGGCGGTTGCAGCGTGCAGCATCTGCCCCATGCCGAACAGCTTGCCCTGAAACAGCGCATGCTCGCCGAGCAATTGTCCAAGGTGGCCGGCGTCGACCCCGAAGAATGGGCCGCACCGCTGACCGGGCCGGAATTCAGCTATCGCCGCCGCGCCCGGATTGCCGTGCGCTGGGACATGAAGGCAAAAAATCTCGAAGTCGGTTTCCGTGCTGCCGGCAGTCAGGACATCGTCGCGATCAGCGAATGCCCGGTGCTGGTACAGCCCTTGCAACCGATCATGACCCGCTTGCCGGAGATGCTCCGTCGCCTGAGCAAACCGCAGGCGCTGGGGCATGTGGAGTTGTTCAGCGGCTCGTCGCTGGCGGTGTTGCTGCGGCACATGGCGCCGTTGTCCGAAGCGGATCTGACCATCCTCAAGGATTTCTGCGCATTCCATGAAGCGCAATTGTGGCTGCACGGTGAAGGCGAACCACAACCGGTCGATGCCTCGCAGTCGCTGGGCTATCGCCTGGAGCAGTGGGATCTGGAGTTGGCTTACCGGCCGGGAGATTTCATTCAGGTCAACGCCGGGGTCAACGAAGCGATGGTTGCCCAGGCGCTGGACTGGCTGAAACCGACCAGCGACGAACGCGTATTGGACTTGTTCTGTGGTTTGGGCAACTTTGCCTTGCCGCTGGCCAAGAGCGTGCGTGAAGTGGTGGCGGTGGAAGGGGTGCAGACCATGGTCGAGCGCGCCGAAGCGAACGCCGCTAGTAACAATTTGCATAACACAAAGTTTTTTCAAGCCGATTTATCCCAGCCTTTGACCGATGCCCAGTGGATCGGAAACGGCTTTTCTGCGGTACTCTTGGACCCACCGCGTGACGGTGCTTTCGAGGTGGTGCGCAAGCTTGCGACCCTGGGTGCCAAGCGGCTGGTTTATGTGTCGTGCAACCCTGCAACTCTGGCGCGCGATACGGTCGAATTGATCAAGCAGGGCTACCGGTTAAAACGTGCCGGGATTCTCGATATGTTTCCTCAGACGGCACATGTCGAGGCCATGGCGTTATTTGAAGCGAGCTAGGACGGCTCGTCTGATCCGTCTGGTCTGCCCGTACAGCGTTCGCATTAGCCCCGCGAATGCGAGCGGGCATTGAAGATCAGCGATTTGACGCATTGAATCTGCGTCGTAGGGAAGGTAAGCAAGATGGTACAGGTGAGAGCACACCAGCCGATCAACACCGACGGCAGTATCAATCTCGAGGCTTGGCTCGATCATGCGGTCAGTGTCGATCTGGCACTGGATCGCGAAGCCTTGAAAGACGCCTGCGAGTTCGCTCGCGAGGCCGAACAACAGTCCAACGCGGCGAAGAATCTGTGGGCCGAAGGCAGTGGCAGTTTCAGCGCCGGTCTGGAAATCGCCGAGATTCTGGCCGACCTCAAGCTGGATCAGGATTCGCTGGTCGCGGCGGTCTTGTACCGTGGCGTGCGTGAAGGTCAGATCGAACTCGCGGCGGTCAGCCAGCGCTTCGGCCCTGTGGTTGCCAAGCTGATCGACGGCGTGCAGCGCATGGCGGCGATCAGTGCCAGCCTCAGCCCGCGCCAGTCGATGGTAATGGGCACGCAAGGGCAGGTGGAAAACCTGCGCAAGATGCTCGTGGCGATGGTCGACGACGTTCGCGTTGCGCTGATCAAACTCGCCGAGCGTACTTGTGCGATCCGTGCGGTAAAAACCGCTGATGACGAGAAACGCAACCGGGTCGCCCGGGAAGTCTTCGACATCTATGCGCCACTCGCGCACCGGCTCGGTATCGGCCATATCAAATGGGAGCTGGAGGACTTGTCCTTCCGTTATCTCGAGCCCGATCAATACAAACAGATCGCCAAGTTGCTGCACGAGCGGCGGCTTGATCGTGAGCGTTTCATCAGCGATGTGATGACCCAGCTCAAGGATGAATTGCAGGCCACCGGCGTCGATGCCGACATCAGCGGCCGAGCCAAACACATCTATTCGATCTGGCGCAAAATGCAGCGCAAGGGTCTGGAATTCAGCCAGATCTACGACGTGCGTGCAGTGCGCGTGCTGGTGCCGGAAATGCGCGACTGCTACACCGCGCTGGGCATCGTCCACACGCTGTGGCGGCACATCCCGAAAGAATTCGACGACTACATCGCCAACCCGAAAGAGAACGGCTACCGCTCGCTGCACACCGCGGTAATCGGTCCGGAAGGCAAGGTGCTTGAGGTGCAGATCCGCACCCACTCCATGCACGAAGAAGCCGAACTCGGCGTGTGCGCGCACTGGCGCTACAAGGGCACCGACGTCAAATCGGGCTCGAACCATTACGAAGAGAAAATCTCCTGGCTGCGTCAGGTGCTTGAATGGCACGAAGAGCTGGGCGATATCGGTGGTCTGGCCGAGCAGTTGCGGGTCGATATCGAACCGGATCGGGTCTACATCTTCACCCCCGACGGTCACGCCATCGACTTGCCAAAGGGTGCGACGCCGCTGGATTTCGCCTACCGCGTACACACCGAGATCGGTCACAACTGCCGTGGCGCCAAGATCAACGGGCGCATCGTGCCGCTCAATTACAGCCTGCAAACCGGTGAACAGGTCGAGATCATCACCAGCAAACACGGCACGCCAAGCCGTGACTGGCTGAACCCGAACCTCGGTTACATCACCACCTCGCGGGCGCGGGCGAAGATCGTTCACTGGTTCAAATTACAGGCGCGTGATCAGAACGTCGCGGCCGGTAAAACCCTGATCGAGCGTGAACTGAGTCGCCTCGGCTTGCCGGCGGTGGATTTCGAGAAGCTGGCCGAAAAGGCCAACATGAAAACCGCCGAAGACATGTTCGCGGCACTTGGCGCGGGCGATCTGCGTCTGGCGCAACTGGTCAATCTGGCGCAACAACTGGTCGAGCCGGAACGCGGCAACGAACAGCTGGAGTTGATCCCGCGCAAGGCCACCGGTTACAAGCCGGGCAAGCGTGGCGACATCCAGATTCAGGGCGTCGGCAACCTGATGACGCAGATGGCCGGCTGCTGCCAGCCACTGCCGGGCGATGCGATTGTCGGTTACATCACCCAGGGCCGCGGTGTGAGCATTCACCGTCAGGACTGCGCCTCGGTGCTGCAACTGGGCGGGCGCGAGCCGGAGCGGATCATTCAGGTTAGCTGGGGCCCGGTGCCGGTGCTCACTTATCCGGTGGACATCATCATCCGTGCCTACGACCGTTCCGGTCTGCTGCGTGACGTCTCGCAGGTGCTGCTCAACGAGCGCATCAACGTACTGGCGGTCAATACCCGCTCGAACAAGGAGGACAACACGGCGTTGATGTCCCTGACCATCGAGATCCCGGGTCTGGACGCGTTGGGGCGGTTGCTGGGGCGGATTTCCCAGTTGCCGAACATCATCGAGACGCGGCGTAACCGCACCCCGTGAATTTGACCTCGATCTACTGTGGGAGCTGGCTTGCCAGCGATGCAGGCAACTCGGTCTTTCAGAAGAATCGAGGTGATGCCATCGCTGGCAAGCCAGCTCCCACAGGTTCTTGTAGAGAACTGACAAATGTATTCACTTGAAGACCTGTTGCACCTGATGAACCGTCTGCGTGATCCGCAGTACGGTTGCCCGTGGGACATCAAGCAAACCTACGCGACCATCGTCCCGCACACTCTTGAAGAAGCCTACGAAGTCGCCGACGCCATCGAGCGTGGTGACTTCGATCATTTGCAGGGCGAGTTGGGCGATTTGCTGTTTCAGGTGGTGTATTACAGCCAGTTGGCGCGGGAAGAAGGGCGGTTCGAATTCGCCGGAGTGATCGATAGCATCACCCGCAAACTGATTCGCCGTCATCCGCATGTGTTCCCCACTGGCGATCTGTATGCGCCGCTGGACGTACCGCAGTTGACTGAAGAACAGGTCAAGCAGCGCTGGGAAGAGATCAAGGCCGAAGAGCGCGCCGAGAAATCCACCGCGCCGCAGCAGCTGTCACTGCTCGACGACGTGCCGGCAACATTGCCGGCGCTGTCGCGTTCGGCCAAGTTGCAGAAGCGTGCGGGGCAGGTTGGTTTCGACTGGCCGGATGCGCTGCCGGTGCTGGACAAGGTGCGTGAAGAGCTCGATGAAGTGCTTGAAGCGATGTCGGAAAATGACCCCGAAGCGGTGGCCGACGAGATCGGCGATCTGCTGTTTTCCGTGGTCAATCTGGCCCGGCATCTGAAGGTCGACCCGGAAACCTCGCTGCGTGGCGCCAACGCTAAATTTGAAAGACGCTTCCGTTTTATCGAACAGGCATTGCGCGACACCCACCGTCCCATAGAAGATTGCACCCTCGAAGAGTTGGACGCCCTGTGGGGTGAAGCCAAACGTCAGGAAAAGAATTTGCCCAGCTGCGGTTGAGCAGTTGCCTAAGTGAGAAATAAGCACCATGAGCATTTCCCTTCGCGACCAGTTGCTCAAAGCAGGGCTGGTCAATCAGAAGCAGGCCAAGCAGGTCAGCAAAGACAAGCAGAAACAACAGCGTCTGGTTCACAAAGGCCAGATCGAACTGGATGACTCACAACAACGTGCAGCCCAGGAAGCCCAGGCCGAGAAGGTCAAGCGCGACCAGGAGCTGAACCGTCAGCAGAAAGAGAAGGCCGAGGCCAAGGCTCGTTCTGCGCAGGTCAAGCAGTTGATCGAAGTCTCGCGTCTGCCGAAGCTGACCACCGAGGACTACTACAACTTCGTTGACGACAAGAAGGTCAAGCGCATCTCGGTCAACACGCTGATGCGCAACAAGCTCAGCAGCGGTTCGCTGGCGATCGTGCACCATGCCGGCGGCTACGAAGTGATCCCGCGTGAAGCGGCCCTGAAGATTCAGGAGCGCGATCCACAACGCATCGTGCAGCTCAACGTACAGACCGAAGAAGTCAGCACTGAAGACGATCCGTACGCGGCCTATCAGATCCCTGACGATCTGATGTGGTAAATCGTTAAAGCTGTAACAACGACAAACCCCGCTCATGGCGGGGTTTGTCGTTTTCAATGCTGTGGTTGATTCAGGAGGAACTGGCTTCGCGTTGTTGCTCTTGCACGTCCAGTTCGGCCTTGTAGCTGTGGGCGTCGTTCTCGTTGTGGAACATGCCGACCAGCAAGTCTTGTTGATGCACGTCCCAGATCCGGATACCGGCGGCTACGCCTTCGTGGGACATGTGTGAATCGTCGCGTTCAGTTACTTTTACAGTCATCTGCTAGCTCCAATCTCTGTTATCTGCAGCAAGGCGTGTGCAGGACTTCTTTATAGAGTTTGTTAGCTTGCTAAGTAAACGGCTGATTTGTGCAATGTGTTGTTGCGTAATCTGCAACAGTGCTACAGCCCGCTGAATACGCGACATTCGGTCGCAGGGCGGTTGGTTGCATGACAGAAGTTTCATCTTCAAACCCACCACAACCCCTGTAGGAGTGAGCCTGCTCGCGATAGAGGAGTGTCAGTTTTCGGAGATATTGACTGAAAAACCGCTATCGCGAGCAGGCTCACTCCTACAGGTTTTTGTGTGGTGGTGGAGGGTTTTGAAAGCGAAAAAAAACGCCCCGAACCAGTCGGGGCGTTTTTATGTGTGGCTCAGCAGTGGGGAATTACTTGCCTTCCCAACGCTTCAGTACCAGCGTGGCGTTGGTGCCGCCGAAGCCGAAACTGTTGCTCATCACGGTGTTGATGGTGGCGTTTTCGCGAGTCTTGGTCAGGATCGGCATGTCTGCCACCTGCGGGTCCAGCTCGTCGATGTTGGCGGAACCCGCCATGAAGTTGCCTTCCATCATCAGCATGCAGTAGATCGCTTCGTGAACGCCTGCGGCGCCCAGGGAGTGACCCGACAGGCTCTTGGTGGAGCTGATGGCCGGAGCCTTGTCGCCGAACAGCTTGCGGACACCTTCCATTTCCTTGACGTCGCCGACCGGGGTCGAGGTGCCATGGGTGTTCAGGTAGTCGATCGGGGTGTCGACGGTGGACATGGCCATTTCCATGCAGCGCACAGCGCCTTCACCACTTGGGGCAACCATGTCGTAACCGTCGGATGTCGCGCCGTAGCCAACGATTTCCGCGTAGATTTTTGCGCCGCGAGCCAGAGCGTGTTCCAGCTCCTCAACCACCACCATGCCGCCACCGCCAGCGATGACGAAACCGTCACGCTTGGAGTCATAGGCGCGGGATGCTTTTTCCGGGGTGTCGTTGTATTTGCTGGACAGTGCGCCCATGGCGTCGAACAGGAACGACTGGCTCCAATGCTCTTCTTCACCGCCGCCGGCGAACACGATGTCCTGCTTGCCCATCTGGATCTGTTCCATGGCGGTACCGATGCAGTGAGCACTGGTGGCGCAGGCAGATGCGATGGAGTAGTTCAGGCCCTTGATCTTGAACGGCGTGGCCAGGCAAGCGGAAACAGTGCTGCTCATGGTCCGGGTCACGTAATACGGCAGGACTTTCTTGATGCCTTTTTCGCGCAGAATATCCAGCGCTTCCATCTGGTTCAGCGTGGAAGCACCACCGGAGCCGGCGATCAGGCCGGTACGCGGGTTGGACACCTGCTCCTCGGTCAGACCGGAGTCTTCAACGGCGTTCTTCATGGCGACATAGGCATAAGCCGCTGCCTGGCCGACGAAGCGGAAGGTCTTGCGATCAATCAGATCCTTGAGCGGCAGGTTTTTGTCGATGGAACCGGAAACCTGGCTTTGCAGACCCATTTCAGCATATTCCGGGTTGAACCGGATGCCAGGGCGGCTTGCACGCAGGTTAGCGGAGACGGTCTCTTTGTCATTGCCCAGGCACGAAACAATGCCCAGACCAGTGATAACGACGCGGCGCATGCGGATAACCCTTAGAAGTTTTCAGTGGAGGTGAACACGCCGACCCGGAGGCCTTCGGCGGTGTAGATTTCGCGGCCATCGACACTGACCGAACCATCGGCGATTGCGAGGTTCAGCTTGCCCTTGAGGACGCGTTTGATTTGAATGTTGTAGGTGACTTTCTTGGCGGTCGGCAGGACCTGGCCAAAGAATTTCACTTCGCCCGAACCCAGCGCACGGCCGCGGCCCGGCAGGCCTTGCCAGCCCAGGAAGAAGCCGACCAGTTGCCACATGGCATCCAGACCCAGGCAGCCCGGCATTACCGGATCACCTTCGAAGTGGCAAGCGAAGAACCACAGCTCAGGATTGATATCCAGTTCGGCGACCAATTCACCTTTGCCGTACTTGCCACCCTCTTCACTGATATGGGTGATGCGATCCACCATCAGCATCGACTTTGCCGGCACCCCGGAATTCGCCGCCGAACACCTCAAGGCCCTGCTGAGCAGCCCTTACGAGATCGTTGCGGTCTACACCCAACCGGATCGTC